>DATLAJ010000160.1 GCA_035527515.1 bacterium | reverse complement strand
CCGGCCGAGGTCGCGAAAGGGATGAACTCCGAAATCCTCAGGGCTGAGGAATTCCTGCACAAATAAGCCCCACGCCGTGATCCATAAAGAGTGCGGCGAGAGCGGTGGGTGCGGATCATTGACGGTTGAATGAAGAAATATGGAAAAATTCCGGAAATTTCCAAAATCGCGATCTCCTTGTACAGCAATGACTTATGACAGCTCTCGAACTGAATCCGCAAAAAATCCGGCAATTTGACTTGACATTTGAACATTCTGTGTCATAATATGGGCAGAGGGACGTGATACAGCAACAAGGATAACCAACCAGCAGCCCTCCGGCAACCGCGCCGACCGTTCGGTGCATGGCGCGGTACGCCCAGGAAACTTCATATTCGCACGGTTCGGGGTCGCATCGGAGCACCCGCCGCCGGAATCGAACACGGGAGGTTCACACATGCGCAGCGTTCTCATCGCCATTCTTCTTCTCGCCACCTCCACCTTCAGCGTGACCGCCGCCGAACTCATCCTCGAGAGAGCCCACGTGGGCGGCATGGAGTACGATCCGATCCCTCACGGCACCGGCACGACCCAGGTCAACGTTTACGTCGACGACGTTGCTGGCTTCTACGGAATTCACCTCTACCTCAGGTTCATCTCCAAGACCGGCGCCGACGCCAGCAATTTCACTATCGCCGCAGGCGATCCTTACTTCAACTACTACGACGTGGTCCTCTCCGAACAGATGGCCGCAAAGACTCCCGTGGAACGGGGCGCTGACGCCCAGTCAGTCTTTTTCAGCTTCAGTTCGGCGCAGGCTGTAACGTCGAGCCTGCCGCTATTGCTCTTCACGATCACACTGGATTACAGTGTGGACCTTCAGGCCAGCGGGCCCTACCTCATCGACGCTTTCCGCGAGATGGGAAGGCAAACCGAGATTCTCACCACCTTGAGGGAGGGTGACCAGAAGGGCGTCCCGTTCTTTGTCACTCGCGGCAGGATCAACGTCGGCAGCTCGCTGAAGGTCAGGTATGTTGCGGAGGACGGGGACGACGAAGGTGAAGGAACGGCTGAAGATCCGCTGGCTACGATCCAAGAAGCGGTAGACAGGGCCGTGGATGGGGACGTTATTGTCTTGAAAGATGGGACGTACACGGGAGAAGGAAATAGGGACGTCCGAGTTTCAAAGACCGTTTTGATATGTTCAGAGAATGGCCCCGATGATTGCACGATTTCCATCGGAGCAACTGCTATTGTTAATCATCGAGCCTTTTACATCGTCCCATCGGGGGTCCCCGGGGGCCCGGATCGGTGCAACTCTTGTGAGATTCGCGGCTTGACCATTACCGGCGGAGCAGCCATGGACGCCAGAGGAGGAGGCGCCATTCTTGTAAATGCAGCGTCTCCCACGATCAGAGATTGCCATTTCGTCGACAATTCAGCATGGGACGATCCACCTTATTTCCCAGCTAAGGGCGGTGCGTTATCGGCATATGTTTCTTCGCCAATTGTGCTAAACAACACTTTCGAGGGGAATTTCTCGGAATCTTTCGGCGGGGCCGTGTACATCGTCGTCGGCAGAGGCGTTTTTCGCGGGAACCAATTCACAGGCAATTCCGCACAAGACGGCGGGGGTGCCTGCGTTGAGGGGCCAGGTGATCATCTCTTCGAACACAACGACTTCACCGCCAACCTTGGATCAGGCGGTGGGATCGCAATTGGAGGCTATTCTACGACTCCAACCTTGGTGGGAAATAGCATCACCTATAACAACTTGTCTAACGACTTCTGGACATGGGGCGGCGGGATCGCTGTCTGGTCGGGGTGCCCGACCATCGCCAATAACTTCATCTGCAACAACGGCGCCCAAGTAGGAGGAGGCATATACTCCGAAGGCGGCAGCCCGACAGTCTTCAACAACACGATAGCTGCCAATGTTTCATATCAAACATGTGGGGGCGGCGTCTATAATACATCGTATCCTCCGCTTGTAATCCATAATTGCATTCTGTGGTACAACGGCAGCAGTAGCCTCTACAATTGCGATCCCGCGCATTCTTGCTTTGAGGGGGCGGTGGAGAATGACGGAAACTGCAACATTTCCAGTTTTCCCCACTTTGTGGATCCTGCCTCTGGTGATTTTCGGCTGAAGTCGTACTCCCCATGCATCGACACCGGCGACAGCGATCTGGCAATAGAGGGCGACGCCGATGCCGAGTTCAGTCCGCGTGTCCTTTTTGATGAGGTGGATATCGGTGCACACGAGTCTGTATCTCGCAGCGGTGACTCAGACTTCGATACACTTCCCGATGACTGGGAGATTGAGCACTTCGGAGATTTGGATGAGTCCCTTTCAGGGGATCCCGATAGTGACGGCATGGATAATTTCGAGGAATACAGGGATGGCACTCCCCCGGCCATGAAAACAACCTTCGTATATGTTGACGCTCGAGCCACAGGCTTCGAGGATGGATCCGTGGATCACCCCTTCGATACGATTCGGGAAGGTGTTGATCTGTCTGTTGGAGTCGTTTGTGTTGCCGGGAAGATTGAGGGCCAAGGCGGAGAGTATTCCGAGGAGGTCGTGATTAGGAACAAATCCCTTCAGATATTGGGCGGGTACAACGGTTCCTTTACGACCTGTGATCCATCCACCTATCCGACGACAATAGATCCGTCAAGCCTGGAATCCCATGAGACCGGACGAGCCGTAACGTTCATTGGGTGCTCCTACGCAAACGTGGAAGGATTCACTATTTCCGGTGGAGACGCTTCCCTTGGCGGAGGCATCTACTGTGATCGTTCGATCGTAGTCATCTCGGATAACATCATTCGAGACAATAAGGCGCTCGTCGGGGGCGGAATCTGCCTCTACAAGTGCTACAGCCCAACAACCATTTCGGAAAGTACGCTGCTCGCCAATACGGCGCGAGACGGAGCGGCTATCGCCTGTATTGAAACGTACGCTATCATAGACGACAACACAATCGGCAGCCAGTCCTATCCCAACTCAGCGGAACGCGATGGCGGCGGGATATACTGCCAGGCTGTCACCAATATCTACATCAAGAACAACCTGATCTCGTCCAATGAAGCGCGGGGTCACGGAGGGGGCATTGCCTTCTACAAATGCCAATTGCCGACTCCAAGGTCACCGGAAAAATCAAACATACAGAAAAACCGCATCAGCGATAACAAGGCGTCAATTGGTGGTGGGTTCTCGATCATGAGAACCACGAACTGGTCGGCGGTCTGGAACGTGATATGCGGCAACACTGCGAATCAAGGGGCCGGAATCTACACGAGCGCTTCGACGGGTTCCCGCGCTTACGTCTGGTCCCTGCAAAACAACACAATAGCGGATAACAGTTGTGCCGATCCGTTCTGAAACGAGACGTAAAGGAGTGCAGTGATGAAGAACGTAATCAGCTTCTCGTTAGCAGTGGCCATGATCTGCGGATCAGCAGCTCTTGCTGAATCAATCGGTGTTCTGGAGGCGGCTGGCCTCGGGGAGAGCGAGCGAAGCGAACTGTATGACAACCTGTCCGCCGCAGGATTCATCTTTCAGCGGCCTTTGGTTGGGCGCCTTGCCGGCCAGGGCAGCGTGTGGAGCATTCCGGCAGGGATGCCTTTGACCGATGCTGCCGCGATCGCGGGAAGCCTGGACGGTGTAGTCGGTACCGAGGACCTCAACGTTTGCGCCGAGCCTTCGGAGTGCTCGCCCGTGTCATACGCTCTTCCTGGACAAGTCAGGGTGATCATCAGCCATGCTCCCGCCACGCCGGAGCGAGAGGCCGTTCGCGATGTCCTCAGATCAAGAGGCCTTATGTTTGTATCAGAGGACTATCCCAACCGCAGTGCCTGGTACGACTATTATGGCGAGGTCTGGCAGTGCTTCCCGCGCGAATACACGCTTGAGGAAGAAGTTGCCGCGTCAACCGTGCCCGGTGTGGTCACAGTCCAACTGCTGGGTAGGGCCCCCAAAGCCATGGCGGATGGCGTTCAATACGCAGGCATCCTTGAGATTCCCTCCCTCGATCCGGCTAGGCGTGCGGTGCTGCATTCCCACCTTGCTGAATTGGGGTTCATCTACGCCCGTCCCCTCAAGGGCCGCCTCCAAGGGCAAGGTTACGCTTGGATCGTGCCGAGTGTGCCATGGGCCAGCGCAGCAGTCAAAGGCATGTCTGAAGTGGTTGGGATTGTCAATCTGCATTTCTGCGCTGTCCCGGCTGAGTGTTTGCCCGGATTCCGGTATACGACTGGATCCCTAGCCTACGTGAGGCTTAACAACGAGCCTGGTCAGGACAAGTGGCAGACGTACAGGTTGCTGCAGGAAAAGGGATTCATGATGCGTTACGACGACCAAAGCTTGTCACCTAACTATGGATCCATACATGACATGGAGGGCTGGCTGTACCTTAAGGGGGAGTTCTCGGTTTCGGAGGCGCAAGATGAGTTTCGAAGCACACCCGGAATATCTTGGGGAAGTGTGGACATGCGCATGGACTGGCCGCAGCCGTTCGGGCCTGACTTGGAGGCCAATCTGAGGAAGATTCGCAGTTGTCTTGGCAAGAGCATTTTCTCCTGTCCCGAGTGCGATGTCAACGGCGACTGGCGGATCAACATATTGGATCTGATTGTTCTTCGGAATCACATGCAGGACCCGCCGTTCCCGTTCCTGGGCAAGTAGCCTTCATAGGGACAACAGCGTTTCAAAGGAGGAAACCATGTCACGGATCATGCTTCACTGTGGGCTTGTTCTTGCGTTACTGGGCGCCGCCATCAACGTCAATGCGCAGCAGTTGCCCGTGCGGACAATGCCCCCGCGCGGCACGATAGAGGTCGTGCCTGGCGAGTTGGTCGTGCGTTTTGCTGCGGGGCCGGCAATAGCAGCACGGCAGGAAAT
>DATLAJ010000159.1 GCA_035527515.1 bacterium | reverse complement strand
TACACTCTACTATGGCGACAACCTTGAGGTTCTAAGGTTGCACGTCAAGGATGAGTCGGTTGACCTGGTCTATCTCGATCCTCCTTTCAAGAGCGACCAGAACTACAACGTGCTCTTTGCGGAGAGAAACGGGACGCGGTCCCCTGCGCAGATCAAGGCGTTCAAGGATACTTGGACTTGGGACCTGGAGGCCGCGGAGGCCTTTGAGGAGGTCGTGGAAAGAGGCGGCAAGGTGTCTGAGACGATGCAGGGCTTCCGGAAGCTTTTGGGCGACAGCGACATGCTCGCCTACATCTCCATGATGGCTCCGCGCCTCATCGAGCTGCGTCGCGTTCTGAAATCCACCGGGAGCATATACCTGCACTGCGATAGCACCGCCGGCGCGTATCTCAGGCTTCTTATGGATGCAGTTTTCGGGCCGCAGAATCTCCAGAACGAAATTGTGTGGTACTACCGTGGAGGCGGAGTGTCCAAGCGACGTTTTGGCCGGCGCCATGACGTGATCCTTTTTTATTCGAGGAAGCCGACTGCCAATCGGCCCTTCAACGTTGATGCTGTTCGGACGCCGTATTCACCCGACACTGTCGAGAGATTGAAGTATAAGGCAAAGGCATTTCGGGGCGACAAAGTATATGACTCATACGAGCCTCACCCAGAGGGCAAGCATCCCGATGACGTCTGGTTGATGCAACCCGTGATGCCATCTGCCAGAGAGCGGCTTGGCTACCCGACGCAGAAGCCCGAGGCGCTCTTGGAGCGGATCATCAAGGCGAGCAGCAACGAGAGCGATCTCGTTCTCGATCCGTTCTGCGGTTGTGGCACGACCATCGCCGTTGCCCAGCGCCTCAATCGCCGCTGGATTGGCATTGATATAACGCATCTGGCCGTAACGCTGATGAAGTATCGACTTGAGCATACGTTCGGCGAGGGAATCAAGCAGGAATATGAGGTGATCGGCGAGCCTGTCTCGATTTCAGGGGCGATGCAGCTGGCCAAGGAGAACCCATATCAGTTTCAGTGGTGGGCGCTCGGGCTGCTGGGCGCAAGGCCCGTTGAGGAGAAGAAAGGTGCTGACAAAGGCATCGATGGCCGGCTCTATTTCCACGACGAGACGAAGGGCGGCAAGACCAAACAGATCGTTTTCTCGGTCAAGTCGGGGCATGTTACGTCCTACATGGTGCGAGATTTGCGTGGGGTAGTTGAGCGCGAGGGCGCCGAGATCGGCGTTTTCATAACGATGCTAGACCCAACCAAGGACATGCGAAGCGAGGCGGCGGGCGCCGGTTTTTACGAATCAACAACTTGGCAGAAGCGCTATCCGCGCATTCAGATACTTACGATTGAGGACATCTTGCGCGGCAAAGGCATCGATTGTCCGCCGCTTAAGCGAACCAACGTTACCTTCAAGAGGGCGCCCAGAGCCAAGAATGACGACACTGACGACTCTAACAACCTGTTCGATTGAGTTAATGCTCATTTGGGAGCGGCCCGCGGAAGAGGCGCTGTCTATTGTCTGATAGGGTGGCTCGCCGCGAGCTGATAAGCCAAAAGGCGCGTGCGAAGGGCTACGAGGTCGATGCGCTGCGGCTCGGGTGCGGTTGGTCGCGCGAGGACCTCTCTCGCCCGCTTGCACTGGTCGAGAGCTGCTTTGGGCATTCTCATCCTGGGAGTATCCATCTCGAATCGGTTGCTCAGAAGGCCTACGAAGGTCTCTTGCAGGTGGGCGCAAGGCCAGCCCAATACTTCTGCTCCGATGTCTGCGACGGCATAACGCAGGGAACCGAGGCAATGCGTCTCTCGCTCGCATCCAGAGAGGTGATAGCTCTTGCGGCCGAGCTGCACGGAAAGTCCGCCCACGCCGATGGCGTGTTGTTCGTCTCGAGCTGCGACAAGGCCATTCCGGGACATCTCATTGCCGCTTCCAGGCTTGACCTTCCGACCGTTTTCGCCCTAGGAGGCGTGATGTCGCACGGCGCCTCGTTCAGGACGCTTGAATCGGTCGTCGATGCAAGGCGGCGGCTCGAGCGTGGAGAGATGAGCCAGGCAACGTGCGATGCGCTCTATGACGACGCCTGCCCCAGCCCAGGGGCGTGTGCTTTTATGGGAACCGCCTGCACAATGCAGATTTTGGCCGAGGCCCTGGGGCTTGCTCTTCCGGGCTCTGCACTTTGTCCTGCGCGGTCGCTTGAGCTCTTGCGGCTGGCACAGAGGTCAGGCCAAGCTCTCGGCCATCTCATTGATAAGGGCATCAGATTCAGCGACATCATGACTAAGAGCTCTATTGAAAACGCATTGACGGTCCTCGCGGCGGTCGGTGGATCAACTAACGGCCTGTTGCATCTGGCGGCGCTTGCCACATCGATGGGGATGGAGTTCTCGCTGAGGCGCGCGGATGAGGTCTTCGCTAGGACGCCTTTATTGTGTGACGTCAAGCCGTCAGGACGATATCCCTCTGACCTGTTCTGGCAGGCGGGGGGGGTGCCGAGGCTCATTGACAGCCTTGCCGGCTTCATTGACGGGAGTGTGATGACCATCACAGGCAGAACGCTCGCACAGTCTGCACGTGACTATCTGAAAGCTCACCCAACCACACTTGCGGAGGGTTACTTGAGCAGATTCGGTCTCACTCCTGAATCGATCGTCAGACCGCTCGATGATCCCGTCAGGCGGACTGCACCGATTGGGATTCTATTCGGCAACCTTGCGCCGCGGGGAGCGGTGGTTAAGTGGACTGGGGCTGGTGACGAGACTCGGTTCTTTCGGGCGAGGGTCTTCGATGGCCAAGAGCGCGCGCTTAGGGAGATAGTCTCGGAGAAGGTCGAGGCCGGGGATGCGATAGTCATCCGCTATGAAGGGCCGAAGGCGACAGGCATGCCTGAGCAGTTTTACGCGACCGAGCTCTTGGCGATCAACGAGTCGATAGCTGAGGATGTGGCCGTCCTGACCGACGGTCGTTTTTCTGGCGCTACCAGGGGCGTCTGCGTGGGGCATATCTCGCCCGAGGCGGCCGCGGATGGGCCCATCGCTCTGCTTGAGGACGGGGATACTGTCCTGATCGACCTTGTCAGACGGAGGCTGGACCTCGTTGGCGACAGGGATGGCAAGATGTCTGAGAGAGAGGTTTTATCTCTCTTGGAGCGACGCCGCGCGTCGTTCAAGAGGCCGGCTCGCAAGCGACATAAGGGGCTTCTCGCGATATACACTTCTCTCGCCTCGTCAGTCGAGCAGGGCTGCTTGATGCTGCCGCCGGAGTAGCCGTTGAGCCCTGATTCGTTGGATACAATAGCGCAGGCTGCCGAGCTGCTCGGCAATGCGAGGCACGCTGTTGCGCTGACCGGGGCTGGAATCTCTGTCGAAAGCGGTGTTCCGGCGTTTAGAGGCAGTGCCGGACTGTGGGACAAGTATCCGGCGGAGGAGTATGCTACTCTCGAGGCGTTCGTAGGGAATCCCAAGAAGGTCTGGGCTCTCTTCAAGGAGCTTTACGAGATTCTTAAACGTGCTGAGCCGAACGCCGCCCACGTTGCGCTCGCCCAGCTTGAGGCGGCGGGCGTTTTGAAAGGCGTAGTAACCCAGAACATTGACAACCTCCATCAACGTGCGGGGAGCAAGAACGTCATAGAGTTCCACGGGACCATGTCGGAGCTTGAGTGCCTGAACTGTGGCTCCACTGTTCAGTTCGACGAGAGTTTACTGACCGTTGACGTGCCCTGCTGCGCCTGTGGCGGCGTTTTGAAGCCCAAGGTCATTCTCTTCGGGGAGACGATTCCGTTCTCGGCGCTTGAGGAGGCGGAGCGAGAAGCGATGAGCTGTGATTTGATGCTCGTTATTGGGACCTCGGCGCAGGTTGTTCCGGCGTCGGTCCTTCCACTGGTGGCGAAGCGGTGTGGTGCGGCGATCATTGAGATGAACGTGGAGCGGACGCATCTTTCGGAGCACCTCGCGGACTTGAGCGTGTCGGGCTCCGTGGGGTTGACGTTGCCGAAGGTTGCCGAGCAAGTTTTGGCTGGGTATATTGGTTCTCCGACTGGTCGATAGTCGGTAGTTTTTTCGCCAATGGAGTCGAGACCATGAAGTACAATCCTGCCTTGATTCGCAACCTCGGTATTATCGCGCACATTGATGCCGGTAAGACGACCTTCACAGAACGGGCGCTGTTTTATGCGGGGCAGACGCACAAGATGGGCGAGGTTGATGAGGGCTCCACGGCGATGGACTGGATGGAGCAGGAAAAGGAGCGTGGCATAACCATAACCTCGGCTTCTTCAACGTTTGACTGGAGAGGTTGTCAGTTGAACCTGATTGACACGCCAGGCCACGTTGATTTCACGGTGGAGGTCGAGCGCAGCCTTAGGATACTTGACGGAGCGGTCGTGATCTTTTGCGCCGTTGAGGGTGTTGAGCCGCAGTCCGAGGCCGTCTGGCATCGCGCGGACAGGTATAAGCTTCCCAGGATAGTCTTCGTCAACAAGATGGACAGGGTTGGAGCGGACTTTTTCTCTGTCCTTAAGACGATGTCAAAGCGGCTGAAGGTCAATCCCGTCCCGGTCCAGATTCCGATTGGTGCGGAGGCCGAATTCGTAGGCGTAATAGACCTTCTGGAGATGAAGGTGCTTCGCTGGAACGCTCAGGATAACGGGCAAACCTATTCCAAAGAGCCGATACCTAAACCCAAGCTGAAACTGGCACAAAGATACAGGGACAGAATGATTGAGGCGATCGCGTGCACTGATGAGTCGCTTCTGGAGAGCGTAGCCAACGGGGCGGACGATGTTGCGCCCTCAACGCTTCGGGCCGCCCTTCGCGCCGCGGTGATGCGTTCGGAGCTTGTGCCAGTCTTTTGCGGTTCTGCGCTCCGCGACATAGGTGTCCAACCCGTGCTCGATGGCGTGGTTGAGTATTTTCCCTCTCCCATTGAGGTCCCGCCGATTGTCTGTGAGAACCTTCTGACGCGGAAGGTCGTGGACATAGAGCCAAACGTGAATGACCCTTGTGCACTTCTCGTTTTCAAGGTGATGCACCTGCAGGATAGGGTGAAGGTGTGGTTTTGCCGAGTCTATTCTGGTGTCGTTCAGGAGGGTGATATTCTCTACAACTCGACGAGAAAGGTCGCCGAGAGAGTGTCGCATGTTTTGAGATTATATGGTCCCAAGAAGGAGAGGATCACCGCTGCTAGGCCGGGCGAGATAGTGGGCCTTGCTGGTCTCAAGAATAGCTATACTGGGGACACATTGTGCAGCAGTGTTAGGCCTATCGTCTTTGAGTCGATGGACTTCCCGGAGCCGGTCGTTTCCATAGCGATAGAGCCGAGAGCTCAGAGCGATCTGAAGAAGATGCATTCGTGCCTCGGCCATCTTCACTCGGAGGACCCGACTTTCCACGTCAAGCAGAACAAGGAGACTGGACAGACGGTTATATCAGGGATGGGCGAGCTGCACCTCGAGGTCATCGTTGAGAGACTGAGGCGGGAGTTTAGAGTTGAGACGAGGACTGGCCGGCCCCAGGTGGCTTACAAGGAGGGCATCAAACAACAGGGGACGGGGACGGGTGTTTTCTCCAGAACATCCGCCTCAAGCGCACAGTCGGCCACCATCACGCTCCTCGCCAAGCCCGCGCCTCGTGGGCGCGGACTAGTCATAGAGTCGGACGCTGACCTCGACGAGAGATCAGCCGGCAGATACGGTGCGATCAAGAGAGCCCTGAACGACACCATGAATGCCGGGGTTCTAATGGGTTACCCTTTGATAGATGTTTGGACAACGATCCTGTCGGTCGAAGAGGAGAATCTGGACCGACCTGAACAGGCATACTATAACGCAACGACTACAGCGTTCAGAAAGGCGCTGCGAGATGCGCGTCCCGTCCTGCTGGAGCCGATCATGAGGGGCGAGATCATGACACCGCGCGAGTATGCCAGCAGGGTTATTGAGGGGCTTAGCATGAGAGGCGCCAAGGTCAACGAGATTGTGGGCAGAGGCTCGCTACAGATAATCTCTGTTAGCATTTCGCTCTCGAAGACCTTTGGGCTTGCAACGCAGCTTCGCTCTGAAACTCAGGGCCGGGCGAGCTACATGGTGAACCTGTCACACTACGCAGAAGTAACATGAAATCCGAGGCATCAAACTCAGAATCCCGAGTCGGATGTTCTGACAAGACCTCCGCCCCCAGACGACCGGCCGCTCTCGTCTTTACGGTTCTTCTCTGCGTTTTCGTCTTCAAATACTATTACGAGTTTCTGCAAACAAGGCGCGCAATGCCCCTTGCGGGGAGGCCGTTTTCGCACTTTGTGATTGATGCGAGGTTCCCAAACATCCCGGCTGACACTGCGGCCAAGGTTCATGTGGGCGATCAGATGAGGCTTCGCGGATGGCCGGTCGCCATTGTCGTCGAGAAGTCGTTGGAGGAAGCTTTGGGCTCAAATGTTAGAGAGCTCCGCGTTCGCTTTCGCTCCCCGAACTGGCTCCGTTATTATCTTGACACGTCTTCTGACACCGATTTGGTTTTTAAGACAAACAGCTACCTGTTAGAGGGCAGGATCGAGCAAGTCAGCCCATAACGCTGCGGTGGACTATTCCATCCGCCAAATGGTTATGAGACGCCGGGAGTAACTTGGGTAATGCCTCAACTGGTTTGGGCGCCAGTTACGAGGTATCTACATCCTTATTCTCCAGCGCCGCGAGCCGGGCGTTGGCATCTTTGTAGTTGAAATTCACGAGGATGATCTTCTCGTAAAGTGTCTTGGCGTTGGCCGATTGCCCGGTCTTCTCGTATGCGCGGGCTAGGTTGTAGAAAATCTCGATATTATCGAGAGTTACTGGTTTATTTCCGGTAACATCAAGGAACTTCTTTATCGCAAGATTCTGCCGACCCTTGATAGAAAAAAGCTGACCCAACAGGTTCGAGGCGCTAACGTAGTGCTCAGAGCCCGGTCGCACTCTCTGGAACATTGACATCGCCTCGTCTTCCTTGCCGACTTTCATATTGGCCTGTCCCGCCTCAAAGAACTGGCCTGAGGCCTCGAAGAGTGGTGCGGCCTTTTCGTGATTGTTGGCCTTCGCGTAGTATTCGGCGGCGTGGTTGGTAGAGCCAGCCTTTTCGTAGTTCTGTGCGGCCCTTTCCCACTGGCCCGCAGCCACGAACATTGATGCGGCGGAGGAGTATTCTCCTGCCGCCTCGAACATCCGCCCCGCGTCGAGGGTCTTAGCAATCCGCTCGTAGAGCCCGGCCGCCTGAATATAGTCTTCAACCTTCTCGAAGAGTTCTGCCGCTTCCTGAATCTTCTCGGCATCGAGCGCTTTGAGGGCAGAGGCCTTGAGGGCGCCTTTCTCGTTCTCTGCACGTCGAAAGGCCTCGGCCGCCTGGTCGAAGCGTTTAGCCTCGAGCAGCATGGTAGCGGCTCCCTCGTCGTCGCCAGACCTGGAGAGCATCTCCGCGGCCAACGAAACGTCTCTTGCTGCCTTATAGAGCCTAGCCGCGGCTTTGTAGTTGCTGGCTTTCTCAAAAGCCCTCGCGGCCTTTAACGCAGCTTCTTGCCCCTTCTTGGTCAGGCTTAACGACGAAGTCCCGAAATCTCTAGAGAGCGAGTGAGCATAGACCATCTCGTAGGCGTTTGCGGCTTTTTCGTATTCCTTGGCCTCCTCAAAGAGCGCAGCAGCCTTCTCAGAATCGCCCGCCTTGTTATACATCTCCGCCGCCCTACTCGGCTCACCGCCCTTGAGATACATCTCCGCCGCAACGTAGTTCTTCCCTTTCTCGGCGGCCTTCTCAGCGGCAGAAATATACATCTCCCCAGCGATTGCCTGATCGCCTGATTTCTCATAAAGCGCGGCCGCTCTGTCGTACTCCTCTAACTTGGCGAAGATGGAAGCTGCCTGATTATATCGCTGTATTTTCTCCGCAAGCGACGCAGCAGCGACAAGCTCGTTGCCCTTGAGGTAGGTTTGCAGCGCACGATCGAACTCTCCGATAGAGTCAAGCAGTGCTCCAGCCTGACTGAAATGCCCATCGTCCATCAAGTATTCAGCCTGCCGGATCAACTTGTGCTTCTGGAAGAAATTGAGCCGGCGAGAAACTGCCCTTGACCGCCCCTCGGGGAACAATTTGCCGGCCAGGCCCTTGAGAAACAGCAAGATCATCAGCGCCGCAGTGAAGACGATAAACCCAAACAGAACCGGGTTGTCGCCCCCGCCAGACCCAAGCCAGTTATACAGTTTCGCTAACAGAGCAGCCATTAGAAAATGCCTCTATTGAGTTACAGTAACCTGCCCACTCGTCGAGCCGATGTACCCCTGTAGGTCCCTGACCTCCAGCTTGATGGTCTTCGGCCCCGGCGTGGAATAAGAGTGATGGGCAGTTTTCGTGAAAGTCCAATCCTGGTCCCATACGCCATCGTTCTCCCAGTCCCATCTGATCTTGAGCACTACCAGTGCGTCCTCGATGTCGTAGGATTCGCTCGCATCGAAGTGGAATTGTTCTCCGACTCCCGCCTCGGTTGGCGTAACCGTGAACTTGGCGACGGGCTTGTTTACACGCTGCACAACGAAGGAGCTCATGGGTGAGAAGAAGTCAAAGGTTCCTGGCCTCGCCAGTGCCGCGTAGAACGTGTATTGGCCGAGTGGTATGGTCAATGTATCCTCGATCGAGAGAATCTCCTCTGTCGCTTCAGTCTGGCTCGGCTCGATAGACATCCTCTCCGCCGTGGGTGTAGCTGACATCCACGGGAGATAAAACAGCCCGAAATCTGCCATCACAGCCACGTATCTATCAACCTCGACCGTCTCGCCGGTCCGGTTTGTGTAGCCCACTGAAACGACGAATGGGTCCTCATCTCCCGCACCCACGACATCTCGGTTTGCCCACACTCGTATTCGCGGCGGCTCCGTGCGCCCAACCCAGCCGGAGTTCGGCCCACCGTGGGCGCCCACGTCGGTTGGCGAACCGTCGAGGTCCCTATAACCCTCAATAGTATATCCAGCGTCTATGCACGGCGAACCATCAGCCAGCCTGAAATCAGCATCGTCTGGAGCGACGAAAACCGGGTCCACGTCGAGCTCGCCCAGGCCCGGGGACGGCACAAAATCGTTCCCATCGAAATCAACGTAACTGCCGTCGCTGTTGTTATATAAATTGTTGTAGAGGATCATCGGCGCCGCATCCGGCCCTGCCATTATCCCGAACCGGCACTCGGAGATGATGTTGTTGGCGATTATCGGTGCGCAATCGTAGCAGAACGCGCCTCGAACGAGATTGTAGCCCTTTCCGAAGATCACGTTGTTGGCGACAATGAAGCCTTCTGAGCCCTCCAGGTGCACCGCGTCGAACTTGTTATCCAAGATGTAGTTGTTGAGAATGGAGCCGGAGCACGACTCCACATTGACCCCGTTGTCCGTCCCAGTGATCACACTGCGATAGACCTCTACGTGCGAGTTTTCCAGCTTCATGCCGGCGTAGGCGCCGAGAACGTCGCAGTTCTCGATTGTGGCCGCGCAGTTGGCGCAATAGACCGCGATAAAAGGAGGGGCGCCTGTGATGCTATTGTTGACGATATCTATTGAGCCTGCCTCCACCTGTATGTCGTAGTAGTGGCCGAGAAGAGCATTGTCCTCCACCAAGACGCCGGATGCCTCTGAATATACGCACGACGGGTTCCCGATGATTGTGAAACCGCGCAGGGTCGTATTATTGGCCATCACGACAGCGTGATAGTAGTTGTCGCCCTGAATCGTCGTAGTATCCGGCCCCTCCCCCTCGAGGGTGATGTCGTCCTTCAGCTTGATGTTTCCGCAGTAGGGCGTTTCGCTGCCCGCTACCCAAATAGTGTCCCCGGCAGCCGAGGCGTCAATCGCCTCCTGAATGGATGCGTAATCGTCAGGGACAAGTATCGTGTTCTGTGCCCAGGCAATGCTTGCGTAAAGCGCCACGAGAAAGAGCAGCCAACTTCGATAGAACAGGCGACGAGACATTTATATCCTCCGAAATGTCGCAGAAATGCTCTAGATATTTACCTTAGAAAGATTTAAGATACGGACGGAGCCGTTCCGAGTCAATTGATTTTGCTGCACGAGAAGATCGTAGGCATGAACGCCGGTGGAGCGAGGTCATCTGGACTGTGCCAGCGTCCGGGCCATACTATCGGCTAGTTTGAGGGATTCGACCATGCTCGTGGCATCTGCAATCCATCTGCCGGCGATGTCGTTCGCGGTCCCGTGCGAGACAGAGACCCGGACGATGGGCAGGCCGACGGTTACGTTCACCGCGCGTTTTAGGCCCGCGATCTTGACAGGGATAAGCCCCTGGTCGTGATACATGGCTATTATCGCGTCAAACCTCTGGGCGCTTTCAGGCGCAAAGAGCGCGTCGGCGGGAAACGGGCCCAGCGCATCGATGCCCTCTTTTTTTGCTGCCTCAATGGCCGGGATGATCGATGCTGTCTCCTCTTTGCCGATTGTGCCGCCCTCTCCGGCGTGCGGATTGAGACCGCACACTCCTATCTTGGGTTTTTCGATACCGAAAAACATCGTCAATGTCCGCTCTGCGAGCAGGATGAGTCGCTTGACGTTTCTCTCAGTTACATGGTCATGGACTTCTGCTAAGGGGATGTGCGTCGTCAGAAGAAAAACCCGAAGCGCCTCACAGACAAACATCATTGCGAAGTCGCGCACGCCCATCGCACTTGAGATAAGCCCGGTATGACCGGTGAAGGCCACACCCGCGTCGCAGATCGCTTTCTTGGAAACAGGCGCAGTCGCTATCGCTGAGATTGCGCCTGCCTTGCAGAATCTGAGCGCTGTTACGATGTAGTCTATCGCCGCTTTTCCCGTGAACATGTCGGGCTTGCCATAATTGAGCGCAGCTTGTTCGACGTTCTGAAGGTCGATCACGAACAAGGCGGAGGGATCATCCCTCACGAGGCGCGGTATGCGGATCACGTCGCTCTCTTCGATTCTCACAAGCCTCACCTGGCAGCTCATCGCTTGAGCGACAGCCTCAAGGAGCGCCAGATCGCCGATGACGACATTATTGAGAGTTTTTTCCAGGTTCAGAAGTTCAAGGTGCGCCTTGAGCACAATCTCTGGCCCGATCCCCGCGGGGTCTCCCATCGTGATTCCGATAATTGGTTCCTGCATATCGCGCCGGAAGCTACCATTTCGGTTATGGTTGAACAAGTCCGGCCTCGCCCCGGCGATATTGACATTTAGTGCCTGATTTGTAGGCTCTTCATCATGAAAAAGTGCATCGCACGATGTGCCTATTGGGCATCTCTGCTCGCTGTATGCATCGTTCTCCTCGTGCGCCCTTATTGGGTGCAGGCGGTGGAGGCATCCCGGATGCAAGACGCATCGGGCAAGCTGATAACCGTGCCGGCTC
This sequence comes from bacterium, assembly GCA_035527515.1. Lineage (NCBI taxonomy): Bacteria > bacterium. Next base: position 188 of record DATLAJ010000159.1, on the reverse strand, counting down.
ACGTTTCGCGTATTGTTTCCCTCGCACCGAATCTGACCGAGATTCTGTGTGGCATCGGCCTTGGGGAGAAGCTCGTAGGCGTCAGCAGCTATAGCAACTACCCGCCCGCTGCTGTCCAAAAACTCCCGAAGGTCGGCGGATTCGCCTCGCTCAACGTTGAGATGATCGTGTCGCTGAGGCCTGACATC
>DATLAJ010000158.1 GCA_035527515.1 bacterium | reverse complement strand
GACGCGAGACGTTGCCAAGAGCGCAATAGACTACCTTGTCCTTGTGTCTGGCGAGCAGAAGATGTGCCAGGTCAATTTCTTTGGTGGTGAACCGCTTCTGAACTTCGATCTCATTCGGTGGTGCACTCATTACGCCAAGAGGGTGCTGAGTGATGCCGGGAAAGGTGTGAGATTTGATCTCTCCACAAATGGGACCCTTGTGACGGACGAGATCATTCGCTTCTTTGAAGAACATGATTTTCGGGTGCAGGTGAGCCTGGATGGCCCGGCGGACATTCACGATGTCCAACGCCCATTTGCCGATGGTTCTGGCAGCCACGATATCGCTGTCGAGGCCATACACCATTTGAGGGAGGCAGGCGTTACCGTTGGGACGGCCACGGTCGTGTGTGGGAATGACCTGTCCGCCTGCCGGGCGTTCCATTATGTCCACGGGATGGGAGGGAGTAACGTTCAGATCACGCTGTCGCAGATACCAGGCAACCCTGAGTGGGGATTCACCGAGGACCAAATGGACACTGTGCGCGAGCAGTTCGGGACACTTGCGGATGAGTATTTTTCAAGCCTCATCCATGACACGCCCGTTAGGAATGCTCTATTCGAGAAGGTGTTGAGGCGCATCCGGAACGGTTTCCCGGCGATAAGGTCGTGCTCTGCTGGACAGACAATGATGGCGGTCGGAGCTAATGGCTCTATATACCCCTGCTCGCTGGTTGTGGGAATTGAAGAGCTGAATATGGGCTCGGTCTTTTCGCCTCCTCCTCCTGAGGCTTTGCCGAATCCGTTCGCCGGATTCGATGCCAATTCAGTGAGGGCGTGTCAGGATTGCTGGGCCCGGTACGTGTGCTCCGGTGGGTGCCCGGCTACTTGGGTACGTGTCAGTCAGTATCTGATGGAGACGAATCCACTTATCTGCGATTTCTCGACGTCGCTGATTGCGATGGCAGTGAAGGGCTATGCCAAGGTGAAGCTGAACAGAGCCGAATCAGCTAGAAACAATGAGCAGCTCGCCAAAACGGCGAACGACGATAAGAATGATTTCCCCAACTGTAGTTAGGACTTGAAGAGGGTGCGGCGATTGGACAAACTTGATGGGAATCGATTCGGGACCGAATCAGAAAGGAGGCTTCAACATGAAGTTTATGAACGTGTTCAACATCGGCGGCACGAGCTCACCTGTGGACGATTGTTACGCGCCAAATCCTTGGCACATTTGCACGCTAATAGACTTGAGAACAGCCTGTCCACCGGGCGTTGAACAACTGGACCCAGGAGACTGTATTTTGCAGGAGCGTATGTGGTGTGATCCGCCAGTTGTCCAGGTTCCACCACATCTCTAATCACGGTTGGTTATCGCCAACCATCAAGTAAGGTAGTTATGTAGGATACGGCCACGCCGCGCCCTCTAGTTCTTCGCTCTTATTTGCCTTGAAGAACTGCGAGGTCGATACGTATGCTTAATAAACTTGCACACTTCGGATTAGGTTATAGGCATCGAGAATTAACTGGAGGGTGATATGCGAAGCATCACACGTATTTCGGGTGCGATTCTCCCGATTACACTGATCTTGATAGCTCTGTTTGTAACTGCGGCGTCTGCCCAGGAGATTGAGTTCTCAGTCAAGACGCAGAAGGATTACTATCGCGCGGGCGACCAGTTCCGTGTGAACTTGAAGGCCTGGAACCCGGCGGTTGCGCGAACGGCAGACCTCTACTTATGTGTCACAGGCCCGGACCTAAAGAGCTACTACATGCCCGACTGGGGCGAGCTGAAGCACCCGTGGCTTCATGATCTGACGATCCCGGCGGGCTTCTCGTTCGGCCCTGCGACTGTCTTCCAGACGACGCTTCCGGACTACAACTTTCCCGTCTGGCAGCCTGGCCAGTATCAGATAAGCGCCGAGCTCGTCGATGCAGTTACCCGCGAGCCACTCGCACCGTTCGTAATGGCCAGTTTTGGAGTCAAGCGCGGCCTGGTCGAGCTGCTTTACGACAAGAGCAACTGGGTCCTTGACGTCGCGGCGAACGACGAGGAGTTCTGGACGGCGAGCCCTGGGGGCGTTGTGAAATGGTCCAAAGAGGATGATACCTGGCAGTATGAGCGCTACACCCGATTCGACGGTCTTGCCGACACATACATGATCGAGATGTATCGCGACCAATTCGGCAACCTGATAATGTGGCCGTATATCGGCTACGGTATCACGGTCTATGATGGCCAGAGCTTCACGAACCTCCTTGGGGATCAACAGCTCTATGTGGCCGGGATCGTTACAGACAGAGATATGAATATGTGGATTGTAGGGGGACTTGGTGTCTTGATGGTCTCCCGAAACGGCGAGCTCAGGTGGTGCGGCGAGGAGGATGGCCTACCGGCGGGATGCAGCGGCGTCAGAATCGCGCTGACCCCCGACGGGTATCCCGTGGCGGTCGTGAAGGACAGCGCAAATGAGCTGTTACTATGCGGCTACGACGGCGACAGGTGGTGGACGATACCCTTCCCGTTCGACTGGACCGACGAGAACGGCGCTGAGATGACGCCGTATATACGCTGCATGGCCGTGGATATGCGAGGCCATGCCTGGTTCGGCACCCTGTATGGGGCGCTGGAGTTTGACGGGTCAACTACTACACTATACTCGCACGAAAACAGCGGTCTTGCCGGCAACAATGTCTATAAGATAAAAACAGACTCGATCGGCAGACTGTGGTTCGTCTGTTGCTCATTCTCGCCGGGCCAGGGCGGACTGTGCTCTTACGACGGACAAACCTGGGGAACAATGCCGGGCCTCGATTACCCGGACGTAACCGGCCTCGCGATCACATTTGACGGGATGCTTGGCATCGGGCGGACAGAGGGTCTTTCTATTCTGGAGGCTGGCAGCCCGCTCTCCGTTCATCGCACCGAAGGCCCCGATATGGGCTCGCCCTCAAGCAATATCGCGTGGGGCCCGGACGGGACCATGTTCGTGCCAGATTCGGCCAAGGGGCTGTGGGCTTATCGTGATGGTCTATGGAACCTGATGACAAGTGAGAACGGGTTGGCGACGGATTCCGCGGTCGCGATCGAGTTCGACAGCCAGGGCGTGGCCTGGATAGCCTCTGCTGCTGGCGTTACACGCTGGGAAGGCCTATCATTCACGACGTTCACCGTTGCAGATGGCCTCCCTGCTAACTCAGTTTTCGGCCTGACGATCGACGCGCAGGACAGACCCTGGGTGATCACATCCGGCGAGGCGTGGGAGATATCGTATTATGACGGAACGTTCTGGCATGTTCTTTCCACTGAGGAGGGCGCCCCGGAGGCGCCTTACATGATAGACGCTGACACGAGGGGGCTTGTTTGGGTTATCGACATGAGGGTGCAGCCGGACTCATCCTACTTCTTCGGGCTGCTTAACTACGACGGGGACAGCTGGCACGACTGGACGAATGACCCAGATTATGTCCTTGTCAGCAGGAGCATCCCACTGCTCTACTGTGATTCCCGAGGACGCGTGATAACATCCGGCTGGACAGCGTTAACCAACCGATATAGCGTGGGCGTCTTCGATGGCTCTTCCTGGACTTACGAACCGTTTGACGATTATGTTATCTCTGCGGCGGAAGACGGTGTCGGGCGGCTATGGCTTAATCTGGGCTATGGTTACTCGACAGCCGGCGTCTGGGTCCCCGGTCAAAGCCTGGACGTTCTCACCGCGGAGAACGCAGACATCGCCTGCAATGCTTTGACCGGGGTCTCGAGAGGGCCGCAGGGAGACATCTACATCACGTCGGCGGCCGGGCTTGAACGCCACTATCTCAATCCGAACGTCGCTGCGATTGCGAACGCTGAGAGCGTTATACCAGGCGACACGCTGACGCTGAAATACTGGGCGGAGAATCCGGGCGGCGCGGACAGAGAGCTCGACCTATACGTCCTAATCACGCTGCCGACTGGCGATTCACTCTATCTGCCTACGTTGGCCTACGAGCCCGTCCCGTATGGGACGATAACGATCCCGAAAGAAACGACGCTGAACCCGACGGAAATGCTGACGCTTTCGATACCGGAAGGTCTTCCCGCAGGTGACTACACCATCACGCCGTGGTTCTGCGGCCACGGCTCAACCGAGCAGACCGGGCAGTGCACACCGGTTATGCTCACGATCACCAATTGATCAGAGGAATCACCACAGAGACACAGAGAACACAAAGATAGTGTTTGCAGGTTTATAGGGCGGGGCCTTTCTCCGCCCTTGAATCTGCGTAATCCGCGGACAGAGAGTGTTCTGGCCGGCTGGAAGAGGTTGTCTCACACCGGACAGGGGCGTCCTGAATCCGGAGAGACCGACCGGCGCTAGAGCTCCCTAACCTCCACGTTCATCGTGGCAAGATCGAGAATCACGACCGAGGCGCGCTTGGTGAGATAGCCGCAGCACTCGCCGGGGTTTATCAGAAGCGCCTCGCGGTTATCGACCCTCATCTTGTGCGTGTGTCCGTGTATGACGATGTCGTAATCCCTCGACCTTGAGACCGACTCAATGAAGTCGGGCTGGTGGAAGATGAGAATCCGTTTCCCGTCCAGCTCCAAAGAAAAGTAGCGCTCGTGAAACTGCGCGATCCCCTTGAACGATTCGATCAAGAACAACTTATCGCCATCGTTGTTGCCGAACACGGCCTCCATCGGGCATTTGAGCTTCCTGAAGACCTTCGCAGTAAAGGGGGAGATGATGTCCCCCGCATGAATGACCTGATCAACCTTCTGCTCGTTGAAAAATGTTACTGCTTTCTCGATATTAGGCAGAAAGTCGTGAGTATCCGCGATTATCCCTATCTTCATTGCTCTATCCTTCTAAGTCAAAAGTCGGTCAGTAGTTCCAAGTTCTAAGTTCCAACTTCCAGAAGCACCTTCGTGTACCTTCGTGTTCTTCGTGGACGATGAATCTAATGAAATCTTGATCCACGAAGGACACGAAGACACACGAAGCAACCGGGGGCTCAGCGCCCTGAACGGATTCCCTTTTGCCTTCATACGTTTCTCTCCTCCGTGGTTACTCATAGCTTGAACATTTGGGCGAGGCTTTCGGAGAACGGCGCTCGGGCGATGCCTCGTTCGGTGAAGATGGCCGATACGAGCTTGCTTGGCGTTACATCAAACGCAGGGTTCTTGACGGGGACGCTTTCGGGCACGATTCGCCGGCCTCCGATATGCGTAACCTCCTCGGGCGAGCGCTGCTCGATAGGTATCTTCGAGCCGTCCGAAAGCGACATGTCGATCGTGCTGAGCGGTGCAGCAACGTAGAAAGGAATCCTATGGTAGGAAGCTAGCACTGCGACCGAGTAGGTCCCGATCTTGTTTGCCACGTCCCCGTTTGCGGCGATCCTATCTGCGCCGACAACCACCTTTTGGACCAGACCCTTGGCCATCAGACTGCCAGCCATATTGTCGGTGATCACAGTAACAGGAATACCATCCTTCTGGAGCTCCCAGGCGGTCAACCTCGCTCCCTGGAGAACCGGTCTCGTCTCGTCTGCGAGGACACGAATCCTCTTCCCTGCCTCGACCGCGGCCCTGATGACGCCCAACGCTGTCCCGTAGCCGGCCGTCGCCAGCGCCCCCGCGTTGCAGTGCGTCAGGACGGTATCTTGGTCATCGAGGACCGTCGCACCAAACTCGCCCATCCGACGATTGCTCTGGACATCCTCGGACCGAATCGCCAGCGCCTCATCTACAAGCGCCTTTCGAATGTCGTCGATTGAGGTGTCTTTGAGCTCCCGGAGACGACGTTTCATGCGCTCGAGCGCCCAAAAGAGATTGACGGCAGTCGGCCTGGTCGAGGCGAGCAATCCGAATGCGGGCTGCATCTTTCGCGAGAACTCCCCGAATTTGGATGCCAACAGCTGATTGGCGGCGAGGGCGATCCCCATAGCTGCCGCAACGCCAATCGCCGGTGCCCCTCGGATGACCATTGTGCTTATGGCCTTTGCTACGCCTTGATAATCTTTGTAGAGGTTGTATGTCTCGGTTTCAGGAAGGAGCCGCTGGTCAAGCATGCTCACACCTTCTTTCAACCACTCTATCGTGTAGAAGCCCTTATTTGCGTTCACGATCACGTCCTCGATTTCTGCTCAGCGCTTGAGATTCAAGACGTGGATAGGTTGTCAGCTCGAGGCTCGGAGTTCAAGGCCGGCAGGAAGGCCGCCCCAAAAATCAGATTGGAGGCAGGAGAGTTCATAAGATGAACATGTTTAGCAGATGTCGCCGTCCTTCAGGTGAGACCGCTTGATGGTGGACAGCCGTCGCGTGTCCCCCATACCCCCTCCGCGAGCGGAGAGCCTCCGCTCCCATAGCTTGGGCCGAGGGTGGCGTGGCCACACCATTACCCCGGGCCGAGGCGCCGCATACGCGTCGTTTCGGCTGCTGAGCTGAGCTGGGAATGTGCGAGGGACCCCTGCACCAACCATCCAAACAGCTGCCCGAGTGGCGTGGCCACCCGCATCTTCGTGCTCCTTCGTGGCCCTTCGTGGACGGAACTACCATCAATCATCTCTCACCTCGAAGGGGGATGAGGCGGTGCGATAGAGGTTTGAGATTGAGGAGGGCGCAGTGAGGCCGATGTGGAACGTGTATGCGCCGGCTGGGGCCTGCTCGGGGAGGGTGGTGTTCAGGAGGACGAGGTCGTCGATAGCGCCGTATGCGGGAAGGGGGACGTTCGCGAAGTAGGGCACGGGGTATGCGAAGAGCGCCAGGCCCGTGGG
>DATLAJ010000157.1 GCA_035527515.1 bacterium | reverse complement strand
CAGAACGTCGAGAGGACGACATTTGAATCATATCGCAGTCTATGCTATTTTTTTAATCGACATAGAAGTGGGAGCTCGCGCATCGCATTGCGGCTTGTAATAGCAATTGGCGTGTCCATCAGGCTGATGGTTTTCGGCCTTGCGATAGCTATTGGTAAGGCCGAGGCGAGGCGCAGATTCGAGGCTTACTGGCGGGTTATCAGAGAGATTGTATTGTAGAGGATAGGGAGATTATCACGGTGGAAATCGCAGAGCAAAAGGAAGAGATTGTTTCGGCCTTGTCAAATGCTACTGACAAGCTACAGCGGCTTCAGGACCATTTGATGAGCTCCGCATTCAGGTTGACCGGCGCCTCGGCAAAAGAGGAGATGCTTGCGGACATTTCCGAGGCGATTTCTCTTTTTAGGCCGGGCGTTGAAAAGCTAGCGGAAATCGTTGACGCGATCGAAAGCTAAGGCCGGAGTGAGGCGCTGACGTGGCCTGGGGCCGGGCATCAGCGCGAGTGGCTACACGAGCCTGCGTTGACAGCCTTCTAGGGCGAGTCAGTTCTTAACTTTGGTTTCTGGGAAGTAGTTTACGGCGAGTGGGCTCAAAGAATATGAGGAGAGTTTATGGTTAGTTCAAAGTTTGCATTCATTATGTCTCTCACTGCGATTATCGTTTGCTCAGCCGTCGTGGCGAGCGCTGAGCAAGCACCGCGGATTACGAACCTGACAGAGAGCGGACAGATGGTCTTCCGTGTTCGCGACAACCTGTCTGGCGTTGATGCCTCGTCAATCCGCGTCATTGTGGATGGGCAAGAGGCGCGGCCCGCGCTCACCAAAATACCGCTGGGATATCGGGTTTCATACACGCCGAGCGGCTCGTTGAGCGGTGAGTACAGCGTCGTCCTGTTCGCACGTGACATGGCCAAGAACGCGATGCGCAAGACGTATCGGTTTGGTGGCGCGTGCCGTGTAGTAGCCGAGGATGAGCCCAAGCCGCTACGAGAAATCGCCCTGGCGGAGCGCCCACTGCTCCATCGAGTCACCGATGCCGGAATGAACGCAATGCCATTTCTTGGCGCCTCACAAGCAAGGATGCGACTAAGCCCCGAGTGCAGCGGAACCGGCGGGCTGCGGTCTGTCTCGGCTCCGCAGCGCGTTTCGGCCGCGTTTCGGCCCGCGCCACTATTCGGTGTGGAAATATCAAGAGAACTGCGGGCAGCTGAGGCTGGGCAGATTTGCGACGTGATATTCACCGTGTCGGGAACGGGTGCTGCAACAGCAGGATACGAACTCTTCGTCGCCCTAATCGACCCGTCGGGAGAGGTCGTGTTCTACGAGCCGACGCCGGGCTGCCGCGGGACCCCGCTTGAACAGCTCGAGAGAACGGGCGAATCAGGGCTCAGAATGCGGCTGTCGTTTGTGCGAGACGAATTCTCGGGCAGCGGTTACACTTGGTGTGCGGCCGTCGCAAAGGCCCAAACCCCTGAGCAATTGGCAAGCAATGTGGCCGCCAGTGCCTTCGATGCCATACCGGACGGTTGCGACGTCCGGGCGTCGGGCGGTCTGGCCTCGTTCCCCTAACAATCGCAAGTGCTGTTCATCGCTCGCACGAGCTACGGCGCGGTCCGGTCCGCGATTGAGGCGGGGCTTCAGGCGTGTAAGTTCGATCCGGGCTCCAAGCGAATACTGATCAAGCCTAACATCGTCAACGTCCACGCGCCCGAGGTCGGTGCGACCGTTCATCCGGCTGTCCTCGAGGCCTTGCTGGGGCATTTCGGAGGGAAGCGCTGCGTCATAGCCGAAAGCTGCGTGCTCGGCGTTGACACCGACGAGACTTTCAGCAGGACAGGTCTTCTCAAGCTCGCCGCACGACACGGAGCCGAGCTTGTCAACCTACAGAAAGTGAAGCGCGTCCCGAGGCGATGGGAGTTCGGTGAGCTTCTGCTGCCGGAACTCCTCGACGAGTGCGCCTACATCAACGTGGCCAAGATGAAGACGCACATCCTGACTGGCGCGACGCTCTGCCTCAAGAATCAGAAGGGCATTCTGACGAACGAGGACAAGATGCGGTTCCACAGACTAGGCCTTGACAGGGCTGTTCCCGCACTTTACGAAGTCCTTAGGCCAGACTTTGCCATTATCGACGCCATCTGGGCGCTCGAGGGCGAGGGACCCGGGAAGTTCGGTGAGCGGAAGGACCTCAACCTGATGCTTTTCGGCAACGACGCTCTCGAGCTGGACAACCTCGCACTGAAGATAATGGGGTTTCAACTGGGCGAGGTTGGCCATGTCCCACCTGTCGAGCTGGGCGAGATTCAGGGAGCGAGGCTCGAGGACGTGCGGACGAGGTTCAAGCGCTCCAAGGGCTACTACAGGCAAATCAACCTGTTCTACTTCCCGTTCGGGGCCTGCTCTGGCTGCAGCAACGCCATCTCGGATGCGATTAAGGGCCTGATCAAACGGCCCTGGAGGCACCCGCTAAAGGTCCTAAGTTTCATACTCAAAGGAATCCTCGGCAAACGCGTGTTCATCGCAGGTCCCGACGCGGACTATCCTCACGTGTGCGGCCAGACAGTCTGCATCGGCAAGTGCTCAGCCAAGTTCGCAGCCCAAGAGAACCTGCCTCACGTCCCAGGCTGCCCGCCAAAGCCTGAAGACATCCTCCACGTCTTGTAGCCAGGCCGCAGGGGCTGGAGAGCCCCGGGCGCGCTCGCCCTTGTCTCCATGCAGCTAATTGCTGGGTCTGCCTACTCTGCCTTTGCTTGCCAACGCTGTTTGACCTTCTGGAAGTATTCGATCCGGGCTTCGATCTTGCCGATCTCCTTTGGGTAGAACTCAAGCATGATGTCGCAGAGCTCGAGCATCCATGCCTTGCGTGAATAGCGAGGTCTGACGCTGATGTAGTTTGAATTCGTGATCTGGATCTGTCCCCATCCCAAGGCTCCGACCGTGAGGCAGTCCCAGTCGAGGAATTCGATGGGTGCGAACGTTACCTCTGAGACCACGGCATGGGTCCCTTCGAGTCGGTAGTTCACAAGGATGAGTGCGAAGTAGTTGGCGTCATCCTCGTAGAAACGTGCAAGTCGCTCGACCGACGTAAGGTTGGGCATGTTGAACTTCGTGTCTTCGCGATGTGTCTTGACGTCAACGACATAGTAGAGGCCGTCACTGTCCTTGAACGCGAGGTCGGCCATGGCCCGGCGTGCGAAGTTGGCGGAGTATTCCGCACAATCCTCACCAAGAATGCTCTGGAAGTGGTCTCCAAGAATCCCCTCGATGGCGTCGCCGACCGCACGGGTACTGCGCGCAGTGCTGGGCGAAAGGAAATTTTCGTGGGCGTTGAGGAATTCCTTGGTCCGCTTGGCGATCTCCTCAAACCGGTTCGTCGAGAATATGCGGCTCTTCATGTTTCGCCTTCACCTCCCGATTCTGATGTCATCGAAAAAGGTGCGCTGCACCCGATTGGGGGCGCGCCTCGAGTCACGCCCGTTGTTCTGGTCGGTCAGGGTGTTTCGTTCCCAAAAAATACCGTCTGAGTATCCCTGAATGCTTGGTTCCCGTTCGGCGAGTTCGAGCCGCCTTTCTGCCAAGCAGCAGAACTCCGCATCAATCTCGATGCCAACGTAGTGGCGTCGGAGTTTCTTGGCAACCACTGACGTCGTTCCAGAGCCCAGGAAGGGGTCGAAGACGACATCGCCGACATTGGAACTGGCGAGGATGACCTTCGCGAGGAGCTTCTCAGGCTTCTGCGTGGGGTGGTCTGTGTTCTCCGGCATCGACCAGAAGGGAACAGTCATGTCCGTCCAGATATTCGAGGGATGCGTGATGCGGAAGTTGCCTTGATCGGTCTTCTCCCAGTCTTTGGGCCTCCCGCGGGGATCGGTGTACGGAGCAATGACACGCCGCTTCAGCTTCACATCGTCAACGTTGAAAACGTAGTCATCGGAAACGGTGGCGAACCAGATATCCTCCGTGTTGTTCTTCCAGTTAGTCTTGGCTCCCCGGCCTTTCTCGCGCTCCCACGAAATCCGATTCCTGACGTTGAAACTCCCGAGAAGAACTCGATGAATGGCCGCCGATGAGCGCCAGTCCCCGCAGACGTAAATAGACCCAGTGGGTTTCAAAAGGCGTCGCATCTCCGGCAACCACGAGCCAAGCCACGCCTCGTATTGGTCGAGGTCGGTCTGCTTAAACGTCCTGCCGTTGAACGACTTCGTCAGGTTGTAGGGCGGGTCGGCCACGATGAGATCAAAGACGCCGCACGGCAGACGAGGCAACACCTCAAAAGCGTCTTGGCAGATGGTCGAATCTAAGACCTCCGCCAATGAGACAGCGGAGTCAACATGTCGCAGTGCCTGCGAGCAGCGTCGCCGGTCTGCATCCGACAGGACAAGTGTTCTATTCTGTGGCGCTCGCAGTTTAACAGTCATGAGGATCTTGTATCGTTTTTGCCGGTCTTTCTCAAGACCCGATTATGGGGCCACCAGGACGTTCGCGTCTGACCGACGCATCATTATGTGTGTACGCGGTTTCTCGTGTTTGCCCAAGCAGGCGAGGCGCCCTTCGGCTGTGGGATCGGTCTCGCCAGCAGGCCGGCGGTTCGACAGTCTTCACGCCATCACAGCCTCGACCTCAGCCGGAATCTTGTTGAGGATCACTTCCTTCAGGTCAATCTTGTGGCTTGCATTGTCGATATCGATCCCGACCAGATTGCCCTCGGCATCGTAGTCCAAGACGATGCCCTCCGAAATCTCCTTGCTCTCCACACTCGGCTTGGACGAAAGGTCAATATACAGAGAATCGGTCTCCCGGTAGTAGTTCAGCTTCATCTCTTGAATCTCCTGCGCGGTCGTTTCCGCAGCACCTCGTTGAGGAAATAGTCTGTAAAACCGTACTCACTCATGGGTCGCATGATACGGCAGGCCCGCAGAGAAAGGAATCATTTGTTTTCTGGTCGAAGGGCACGTCCTACCGGGCCGGCGTGGCGAACCCTATGCCTTGCACAAACAAAGGGGGCAGAACGGTTGCCTGATTTTCTTGTCAGGCGGTGCTTTTTGCCATTTGTAGGAATGAAACCTCAGAGATATTCGCCTTCTCTTCTGCATGCTCTATTGTCATGCTAACAAGGTTGCCCTTCCCGTCCAAATCGATATAGAGGTTCTCCGATATCTCTCTTGTTTCCGCAATGGGTGCATCAGAAAGTTCAATCAGCGCAGTATCCGTGTCTGCAAAATACCGTATTTTCATGGCGTTTCCTCCCTGAAGTCTCTATCGAAAAAGGCGTTATGAACGGTTTCCCCATCTCTTAGGAGAATCACCCTCAGATACTTCCCAGCCTCCTCTATATAGCCCCATTTCCTTTGAACCGGGGGCTGGTCACATGGTCTGCTTCATTTGAATAGTCATGCTTTCGGAAGTTGGCGAAGCAGCTCCTTATCCATCATTGTATGGCATTTGCGCCTCTTCGACGCTTCGCTCATGCGTAGGCGAGGCGACCCTTCGGCTGGGGAATCGGCCTGCCGAGCTCTTCGGCAGTCTCGATCCACTCCTTGATGATCCGCTCGGCATTTGAGAGGGCTTCCTGGCGCGTTCTGCCGTCTGCCATGCAGCCTGCAAGCTCCGGAACCTCAGCAACAAACGCGCCGTCCGCCTCACTCCAAAAAATGATGATCTCGTATCTTGCATCCATGCTCATTCTCCCAATAGGAGGTTATACCTTAAGATCACATGCCTGACCTGCTTGACTTGGTATGGTTTTCCCTTTCCGTCTCTGGGCTGTAGATTGAGGATTTCTTCGACCCCCTCCATCGTGAAGATGTGGTGATCGCCCCTCACCCGTTCCTCAAAACCAAGTCGCTTGAGAAGCTCGCACAGCCCGTCAAAAGGGATGTTCGCGTCTGACCGACGCATCAGTATGTGCTGGTACAGCTTCTCGTGTTTGCCCATGACGACAACTTAACACAACCGCCAAACCCGAGCAAGACGCTGAAGGCGCTGCTGGCGCAACGAAGTCCTAGGGGTGGGCCTCTAGACGCTTGGCCTGGACCTGTCTGTTCGGGAGATAGGTTCAATAGGATGTCCGGAAACGTACCTCCAGGCGACGAAGCTCTTCCGAGAAAGCTTTCACATCCGGAGGTGTCAGTGTCAGAGAGAGAACCAACGATTCGGGTTCCTTCGTCTTCTGATATCGGGATATTGAACTGCTGATCTCATCCGGCAGAGTCCGTGACCAGTTTTCTAGTTGAGCAAGGAACTTCTGTGACCACCCGTAAAGGACGGTGAGAGCGCCAGCGAACTCCTCTTCCACCTCAGCCTGCTTGCACTCCAAAGACCACTCAATCAGTCGCTGGTAGACCTGCCCTAACCTTCGTGCCACGTAGACAATCTTTCCGACATCTCCTGGAGCACCCAGAGCTTCTGCGAGAGCAACGTTGACCATCTTGTCTGCGGATTTGACCAAGGAGATCATTTCCCCGGACTTGATCTGAGTCCAATCGCGGAATCCTTGGAGGTCACCCAGACGAACACCTCGGCCAAGGGTAATACCGTACTCCAAATCCCTCTTGATGGCAGACGAACGGGCGACCTCATCGGCAAAAACCTGCGCGAAGAGCAAGTATTCCCATGCAAATGGCTTTTGAACGGCGAGCATCAATGCTTTTGCCGATAGATCTTGCAGCGATTCGGATACGCCCGAACCCATCACCTTGCTGCGGATATCGAGCGCGTCTTTGAATAGGTATGCCATTTGTTTCCGAAGAGTATCAATAATGTCTTGGGCAGATTCGAAAGGGAAAGTCCAAGTTTCCTCAGGATCACGGAGCCACTCCACGAACTCGAAGAGCTTTGCTGAGTCGACTACGGAAGTGAAGTCAGCAGATTTGTTGTTCTGCCAGACCGGAAGATTCGCAAGGATTCCCTTTTGTATGAATACATATCGTGGGATGCCCTTTGCTTTCGCTTGTAGATATTCGAGATTGGTAACGGACTTACCGGTGTCAGTCTCCGATCCGTATCGGCCCCCTATAATCAAGACAAACACGTCTGCTTTGTCTTTGACAGCTGCCAGGCAGTTGCCCACGGCATCAAGGCTTGGGTCAACCGGAAACGAATTGAACTCAGATAGAACTGGCATCATGCCGAGCGACTCGATAAAGAGGCGCAAGTCATGGCGAACCTGAGCGAGGTCATAACAGGTCGAACTGACGAATACTGATGGCTGGTGTGCTATCGGCATCTCATCTCCTCTCTCTCCCGGAGGTTGCGGCCTAGTGCCGGCTGTAACCCGTCGGTTGCATCCTGTTTGTTAGGCCTTCTCTTCATTGTTATAACCATCTGGCACCAAGGATACAACATTCGTGGCCACAAAGTCAATCGCGAGCGTTCCGTTCCAACCAATTGCGGATTGTGCCGCTTGTGAATCATTCATGCGAGCGGGCGGTTTTTATGCAACTTGTGACCATCGACAGGGCCTCATTCCCTCGTGCCTTCAGGCAACAGCTCTGATCCCTCCTCAAACACAGCCTCTACGTAGAGCACGCATACATAGGGCTCGCTCTCTCTGTGACTCTGTGTCTCGGTGGTTATTCCTCAGGCCGGAGAACTTAACCCGTCTCAGATTGGTTTATGAATTATCCGGATTAGAACGTTGCTGCACTTGGCTTGACGTTGCGGGTTTGTAGCAATAGCCTTCGGCTTTCTTTGGAGGAGTTATGCGACCAGTAGGAATTGTTCGACCCAGGGACCTGACCGAGGGCAGCGTCCTTCACAACGTCATATCAATGGGCGTTCCCTCGATGATCGGCTTCGGCACGACTATGGTCTGTGCGCTGTTCGACATCTATTTCTTGGGGCTTATCGGCAGCTCAGCCGTGGCGGGGATGACGCTCTTTGGGGCGTTCGCAGGTGTTCTCTCCACGACCAACTCCCTCGTCGGCTCAGGTTCAGTATCCGTCATCTCGAGGCGCTTCGGGGAGAAGGACTACGAGGGAACGGAGAATGCGATCAAGCAGACGCTCTTGCTCAAGTTCGGGTTCGCCATTCTTGCGGGCGGAGCGGGTCTTTGGCTTCTTCGCTCGGTTCTTTTGTGGATGAACGCCGAGCCACTAGTGGCCGCGCTCGGTTCTGAATACGGCTTCTGGATATTCATCGGTCTGCCGTTCAACTTCGTCTCGTGGAGCATGTTCACGGCGTTCAGGGGGATGGGCGATGCACGGCGCGCGATGCATCTGATGTTTCTCACAACCGGGCTGAACATAATCCTTGCACCGCTCATGATGTTCGACAGTTCGCCCTTATCGCTGCACATCGGCGGATGGGAGATACTCCGCAAGGGCGCCGGGATTGGCCTCGGGCTTGGCGTCAGTGGTTCAGCCATCGCGAAGGGAATATCGCTTCTCGTATGCTGCATCGCCGGCTTTCTCATGCTGCACTCACCAAAAACGAGCGTGAAGTTTAGACTCTTAAAGGGCTGGATGCCTGACCTGGACGTCATGGCGAGGATTCTCAAGGTCGGCGCGCCTCCCTGGCTCGAGGGGATCGCGAGGTCCGTTGCCGGGTTCGCAACCGCGTACTTCGTCGCACTGTTCGGCACGACCGTCGTTGCAGCATACGGTTTCGCGGGCCAGATACTTGGTTTCACAACTATCTTCGCAGTCGGAATGGGACTTGGCTCGTCGGCGATCGTCGGCCATTGCCTGGGCGCATGTCGCAAGCAAATGGCACTTAAGACCGTGAAGACCGCAACTGTGGTGGCGTTCTTGATGTGTGCGCCCATAGGTGCGGGCATCTTCATCTTTGCGCCTCAGCTGATGGGCGCGTTCACGGCCGATGCAGCGGTCGCAAGGGTGGCTGTCATCGCCCTCAAGATCATGGTCTTCTCCGCCTTGCTCCAATCGGTCAGGCTCGTTCTCGTCAGCGCCTTCAATGGCTCCGGGGACACGCTGCCGCCGACCGTAATAGGGCTCTTGGCCGAGGCACTGCGGCTCAGCCTAATGGCGGTCGCCATCTACGCCTTCTCCGCGACCGAGGCGGTGATATGGTGGGCTTTCATAATTGGGAGCGTCTTCGATACACTGCTGATCGCCTCGTGGTACAGAAAAGGAAGGTGGCTTGAGCGTTCGGTCTAGGCCGAGCGCTCCCACAACGGGCCGATACAGGCCGACATGCGCCAAAGGAGCTTTGTGTCCAGCGACATGACAAAACGAGCAGTTGCCCGAACACAATCGCCCAGCCCAGAGCGCAAGCGGCTTGATAGCACGCAGATAGCGGCCGACTTCGGGCCAAAAGGGCCGATCGCAAAGCGCGCAGTTCAAGACCTCTGCGACGCACTGGCCGAAGGCAGCGACGAAGAGGAGCTATTTGCGGCATGGAACGCCAGCCAGGCCCTCCCGTCCGGGGCCAAGAATCTGCTTGCTGATCCCGATTCCACACCGTTTGGCCGGGCTTTTCGCCACATCAATGCAGCGCCTCGGCAGCTGCTTTTCGCTGTCCAGACCTATTACGCCCTCGTGGTCAAGGCAGTCGCCGCCTACGCAGTCTCGCACCGTCTCGAAAGCGCGATTCAGTCCAACTACGAGCCACTTTCGCCCTCAATTGACCAGCTCCTGTCAATCGAGAACGGACACGCATTCCGAAAGGTCGGCATAGGCAACTTCCCCGCGGACGACTGTTTTGGATGGTACTCGAGCGCATTTCCGGACCGCGCGAACCTCCTATTCCGAGAGATGACCAAGCGGCTGTCGAGCTACGAGCTGGGACCGCGTCCGGACGGCAGCGCTGACGCCCACGAGCTCTTCGGGGAACTCTACGCCTCGCTCATCCCACGTGTGCTCCGACACTCACTCGGCGAGTACTACACGCCGGAGTGGCTAGTGGATTTCGTTCTGGACAGCGTTGGATACGACGGCGACCCGTCTATGAAGCTGATCGACCCGTCGTGCGGCTCCGGCGCCTTTCTGACGCGCGCCCTCGGCCGGACTCTGAGCGCAGCACCGACTGGACCCCGTGAAGCCTCGTCGAGAAAGCGTCATTTGCCCAGCATCGTCGGTGTTGATGTCAACCCACTGGCGACCCTCGCCGCAAAAGCCAACTACATCATCACGATTCGCTCAATGCTGCCGTTTGATCGCTGCCTCGATATCCCAGTTCATACGTTCGACTTAATCACAGAACAGGACGAAGAACGGAAGTCTGGAGGCCTATCGTCCAGAACCGCTACTGAACTGAACGAAGGTCGCTTTGACCTGGTCGTAGGCAATCCCCCCTGGGTGCTCTGGGACAACCTTTCAAAAGAGTATCGCGAGGCCACGAAACCGCTCTGGAGCGATTACGGTCTCTTCTCGCTTGCGGGCAACAAGGGCCAAATGGGCGGCGCCAAGAAGGACCTCTCCATGCTATTCGTCTATCGCTCCGTTGACCGCCTCCTGAAGAATGGCGGCAAGCTCGGCTTTCTGATCACCCAGAGCGCCTTCAAGACACGAGGCGCTGGCGAGGGCTTCCGACGTTTCTTCTTCCGCGGGCGCCCGGGGACAGTGTTCATAAACGTGAAGGCTGTGCACGACCTGACAGCCCTCTCGCCATTTCCCGACGCCGCGAACCGCACAGCGCTTTTAATATGCGAACGCTCAGACAGCCCGACCCGCTATCCCGTGCCCTACACCGTCTGGAGCAAAAGGCGGGGTGGCCAGACGACACTACCCGCCGACCGCGCCTCGCCCATCGACCTCGCCGAGCGGTCGGAGCTCGTAGCCTCACCGGTTGATAAGGAGAGGCTGGGGTCCTCTTGGCTGACTGTGCCTTATGGTCTTATGGAGCCGATCCGCAAGATGATCGGCCCGTCGCCCTACAAGGCCTGGGAGGGCGTGAACTGCGCGGGCCTTTCCGGCTGCTTCATCGTCAGGATTGTTGAGTCGCTTCCGAACGGCGATCTCGTCATCGAGAACATCCACGACATTGGGAAGATCATGGTCAAAAAGGTCAGGGCTGTTATCGAGCCGGACCTCGTCTATGCACATCTTCTGGGCCGCGACCTGAGGAAATGGGACGCCCGCCCGTCTGTGCACGTGATCCTTGCCCAGGACCCCAAGACGCGAAGAGGCATCGCCGAGGAGACCATGAAGGCCAAATACCCCCAAACGCTGATGTACCTCAGCCGGTTTGAGCGGCAGCTCAGGCAACGGGCTGCGTTCAAGAAATACTTCACCCCAAAGCGCCACCCTTTCTGGTCGATGTTCAACGTCGGGACCTACACGCTTGAAAGATGGCGGGTCGGCTGGCGGATAATGGGCTCCAAGATGGAGGCTGCTGTCCTGCCGTTCGAGGGCGAAAAACCCGTCCTGCCCCACAACACACATGCGTTCGTCGCCTGCAGGAGTGAGGACGAGGCGCACTACCTCTGCGCGATGCTCAACTCCTCGCTCGTCAACTTCCTGGTGCGCAGCTACTCAGTCGCCGGCGGCAAGAGCTTCGCCCCGCCGCACATCATGGAATACGTCAAAATCCCCGAATACGATGCGAGCAAGAGTCTCCACGCCGACCTCGCGCAGCTCTCAAGGACATGCCATCACGCCGCAGACCAGGGGCAGCTCGAGCTCTTGTCCGCAGCCCAGCCCGCGCTCGACCGCCTCGCCGGCAAATGCTTTGGTATTAGTGCTTCCAGTTGTCAAAGGCTGCACGGATGAGCTTCTGAGGCGCGCGGTGGGCTCTGCAGTTCAAGATGGACCATGGGCGCCATGCTTTGTGGCGATCCGCTGGCCGTCTTTGCTGAAAAGGCGGAAGCGGGCGAGGCGCCATTTGTGGAGGATGAAGCGGATGCAGGTCCAGAGGACGCCGAGGCCGTATTTCACGCTTCGCTTGAAGCTGATCGACGATGCCTCGGCGAAATACTTCGTGGGGCAGGAGACCTCGCCAATCCTGAGGCCGAAGAATATGGCCTGCGCAAGTATCTCGTTGTCAAACACAAAATCGTCAGAGTTCTCAAGCAGAGGCAGCCTGAGAAGCGACTCGCGCGAGAATGCCCTGAAGCCGGTGTGGTATTCGGAGAGCTTATGGTTCAAGAAAACATTCTGGACAAAGGTGAGAAGCCTGTTCGAGAAATACTTATACAGAGGCATGCCACCGGCAAGTGCGCCGACTCCCAGTATCCTCGAGCCAAGCGCAACGTCGAACTCCCCGCTGGCTATCATCGCTGCCAGTGCAGTGATCAGCTTGGGCGTGTACTGGTAGTCAGGATGCATCATGACGACAACGTCCGCTCCGGCCTCAACAGCTTCGGTGTAACACGTCTTCTGGTTGCCTCCGTATCCCAAGTTGTGATCGTGGACGAACACTAAAAGACCGAGCTTCTTGGCGATTCTCGCGGTCGCATCGGAGCTGGCATCATCGACCAGTATTATCTGATCGACAACATCTTTGGGAACGTCATTGTAGGTGTCTAGAAGCGTCTTTTCGGCATTGAAGGCCGGCATTACGACTACTATCTTCTTGCCGTTCAACATATCCTACACCACTTCACGAGATCGATGCGCCCTTAATGGCGTTCACAAATGGATATACATCCCACAAATCGGCTTTCTCATCTCGCGCTGCCCACGGCCACGCTATTGTCTCAGCATACCACAACAACTGAGCTCATTGAGTCATTCTGATTTCGCGAGGTGTCGGGACTCAGGCAGAGGAGTTTTCGTAATCGTATTCGGGCCTGCTCAACTGACGGCGTTCTTGCCGCATCCCCGCAAGGGGATGAACGTGAATAGCCGTAGGCGCCGGCCGCAGGCCCAGCCTACGGACAGGCGGCCCCAAGCACCCTGAAAAGCGACCCCAAAGGGGTCGAACGATAGCTTTGGCCGCTGCATTTGTTCGACCCCTTTGGGGTCGCGAGGATACCGACGTGAACGGATCCCGTGGGTTTACACCCACGGCTACTATTGTCGCCCCCCTTCGGGGGACTGAAACGCAGCGTGACGGCAACCCTAATTCCACTTCTGTTCTTGACCAAAACCAAGACCCGGAGCCAACAACCCAACACTATCCTCCCCAAGATTACGAAAACTCCTCGACTCAGGCAACCTTGACCAATAGCGAGTTAAATGCCAATGATCCAATGGTCATTGAAGGCTTCTGCCCGCAATGATTCTGTTGGAAGTTCCTGTGCTCAGGTTCGTGGTGTTCAGAGGGGGTGATGGCGAGTGTTGAAGTTCGTTCATGCGGCTGATATTCATCTCGACAGCCCTTTTGTGGGTCTTGCTGAGGCGGCGCCCGATGTGCAGAAGCTCCTCTGCGAGGCCACGTTCAAGGCCTTCGACAACGTCATCGGTCTGTGCCTCGAAGAACACGTTGATTTTCTGCTTCTGGCGGGCGACATCTACGACGCCAAGGACCGCAGCCTGCGGGCACAATTGCGGTTTAGCGACGGTCTTAAGCGGCTGGACGAGGCGGGCATCCGAACGTTCGTTGTGCACGGCAATCACGACCCGCTTGATGGGTGGAAGGCGAATCTCAAATGGCCTGACCGTGTCCACGTCTTTGGCGCAGAGCGCGTTGAGTCGGTGGTCTATGAGCGGGATGGCGAAGCACAGGCGATAATCCACGGCGTGAGCTTTGGCAAGGCCGAGGTCAGGGACAACCTGGCCGCAAGATTCAGCAGGCAGGATTCTCCTCTGTTTCAGGTCGGTCTTCTGCACTGCAACGTTGGCGCCGCCAGTGGCCACGAGAACTACTCGCCCTGCACACGGCAGGACCTCGAGCTTTCGGGTCTCGATTACTGGGCGCTGGGTCATGTCCACAATCGTCAGATACTCAATGAGCGTGGGCCTTATGTGGCGTATTCCGGCAACACTCAGGGCAGGCACATCAACGAAAGTGGCCCGAGGGGATGCTTTCTCGTGTCGGTTGATGATTCCGGCGGTGTTGAGGCGCGGTTCGTTCCAACCGACGTCGTCCGATGGCAAAGCGCAGATTTCTCGATCGAGGGCATAGCGGACATCGATGGCCTTATTGATGAGATTTCGCGATGCCTTTCGGACCTTCACAACGCGTCCGATGGCCGGCCGACAATCTGTCGGCTGACTATTACCGGCAGGGGGCCAATGCACTCCGAACTGTGCAATTCGTCTCGCCAGGATGAGTATCTGGAGGAGATTCGGCGCATCGGAGCGTCGCTTGCGCCCGCTGTCTTTATTGCGGACGTTAGGTTGAGCACCGGGCCGGACCTGGACATCGACGTTCGCATGAAGTCGCAGGACATCGTTGGGGATTGCCTGCGCCTCGTGCGTGAGCATCAGACTGATGGCGAGCGGCTGAGGGAGCTTGGAGGCTGCCTCGATGAGCTCTTCAATCATCGAGACGTCAGGAGGTATCTCGAGCGTTTTGACGACCAGGCTGTCATTGAGATGCTGCAATCTGCGCAGTCGTTGTTGCTGGATGAGCTGTTGGGAGCGCAGGAGTGAGGATCAGGGGCCTCCGGCTTGATGGTTTCGGCCTGTTCTGCGGCCAGCAGATTGACGACGTGCCGCCCGGGCTTTGTGTGTTTTTCGGTGATAACGAGGCCGGGAAAAGCACTCTGCTGGCATTCATCAGGTCCATGCTATTTGGCTTTCCGGGGGGGAAGGCGAACAGGTACGAACCTCTTAGGGGGGGCAACTACGGCGGTTCTCTGGCCTTGCTGACCGACGCTGGCGAGGAATACGTTGTCAGGCGCACAGCGTCTCGCAAGGTGGCGGGCGAGGTCTCAATCACGTGTCCGGACGGCTCGGCAGCGGGCGAGGATTTCATGCCGAATCTGCTCGGCTCTGCTACGCGGGACCTGTTCGAGAGCATCTTTGCGTTCAGCCTGATGGAGCTTCAGGAGCTCTCGAAGCTGACAAGCGAGAAGGTTAAGGGCGTCATCTACAGTGCGGGAATGGGGAGTCTGAGGAGGTCGCTGCCTGCTCTCTATGCCGAGCTGGATAATCGGATGAGCGAGATATTCAAGAAAGGCGGCAGAACTCCTGAGATAAACCAGGTTCTGAAGGACTTGGACAACGCAGGCAACCGGCTCAGGGCAATCGAGGACGCCACTGGAAGGTATGACGATCTGAAGGGCAGATTCTCCCAATCGGAGGAGGAGATTGAACGGCTGGAACAGAAAAGAAGAGACCTGTCTCTCAGGCTCAAGGCGCTAGAGCGGTGCTTAATGGCGTGGGACCCTTGGATCGCTTTAGAATCTGCAAGGTCGGAACTTGAGAAGGTTCCGGTGGTCGAGCGATTCCTCGCTGATGGTCTGGCGGAGCTCAAGAGGCTTCAGCAGGGTCTGGAAGACGCAAAGGCGCAGTTCGGGGACAGCGTCCAGAGGGCGGCGAATCAGAAGAAGAAGCTGGAGCAGATAGATGTGGATGAGCCCCTGCTGGCGCAAGCAAACGCGATACACCGTCTCCAGAAGGGCAGAGACCGTTATGATGACGCCGTGAGGGACCTGCCGGCCCGAGAACAGGAGTACAGAGATGCAAGCAAACGGCTCAGCGATAAGCTGTCAGAACTTGGGCCGGACTGGGACCGGGAGAAGCTCCTCTCGTTTGACGTATCGGTTGGCAGGCGGGAATCGATCAGAGATCGTCAGGGAAAGCTTGAAGATGCTCGCGAGAAAGAGAGCGACGCCAGAAACTCCCTCAATGCTGCGACAAGGGCAGCTGAGACAGCGTTAATAAAGGCGGATGAGCTGAGAGGCGCGTTCGAGGCAATTCCCGAACCCCCAGCTAAGGAAGAGAAACCATTACTTGACCGAAAAGAGCGCTTGAAAGAAATCGAAAGGTTGCTCGGCAAAAGGCTCAGGCATTCGGATTTGGTCGAAAACCTCAAAAAACGCGAGGCCGACCTTCAGACCCAGACTTTGCCCTGGCAAGCTGGAAGAAATGAGCCATCTCGGACATCGTTTCGATGGTTGTCGTTCTTGGCCCCGGTCGCCGGTATTGTCGTTGCCGCAAGCACGTTCAGAGAGAGTGCGGCTCTTGCCATTACGGTTTTAGTTGTCGGTCTGATTCTCGGTTACATCCTGCACCGAGCTTGGCGTCAGCAAAGGGTAACAGATGCACTCGTGGAGAGGCAGATTGAGCAGGTTGAATCCCGGATTAGGGACATCCAGCATGAGAGAGAAACCACCGTAAAGGAGCTTGAAAATATCGAGGCTAGCATTCGCCAAAATAAATCTCTTATGGGCATTGAGTATCAGCTGGATGAAAGTAACATAGAACGAGAGACCGCTCGCGCGGAGAGTGCGCTTGAGGAGTGCAGGGACTGGCGCAAGGCGAGCTCTGAGTGGGAGGCATCCCAGAGAGCGGCGGACGAGGGAAAGCGGCAGGTGGAGGCCGCGGCCAAAAAGCACGACGATGCCCTGAAGGTTCTTAACGCAACCCGGGCAGAATGGCGAGAATGGCTTGTCAATGCAGGGCTTTCGGAGAACCTATCTCATTCTGGTGCGCTCGAGGTCCTCTCCGGTATCGATACATGCAGAACCATCGATGATGAGGCCCAGAAGCTATCGAATCGGATAGAGCTCATGAGCAGCGTGGTCCACAAGTACTCGGATGATGTGGGGGAAATCGCTCGTGCTTGCCTAAGGCAGCTCCGAAGTGGCGATGATCCTGGTGTTTTTCTGGACGCATTATCCGAGGATTTGAGAAGGGCCGAGGAGAATAAGGCCATGCGCGAGAAGATCGAGGAGTCGCTTTCGGAGACCACAGAGCGCGTGGGCGACCTACATAAGCAGATCGGCGATCTTGAATCGAGCATCCGCGAGCTTCTTGAAAGCGGCGGCGCCGCAAGCGTAGAGGAGTTTCAGGAGCGTGCCAAGTGGTACGAGCGCCGTCAAAAGCTCGAGGACGAGGCGCGGCGGAATCACAACGAGCTTCAGCGTATCGCAGGTCCCGGCAAGCTTGAGGAGCTCGAGGCGCGGCTTCGAGCATCCTCAAAAGATGAGTTGGAGGTTGAGCGCGATGACCTCAAAGAGGAGCTGGAGCAGGTTGACAAGTTAAGGGAGGAAATGCTCGACCGGCGGGGCTCGCTCAGGAAGGAGCTTGCACAGCTCGAGGCGGAGGATGAGTCGTCCGAGCTTAGGCTCAGGGAGCAGGAATTGAAGGCCAAACTGGATCAAGTCGCTCGTAGGTGGTGCGTTCTTCGTATTTCGAGAGAGATATTGCGGCAGGCTCAGGATATTTACGAGCGCGAGCGTCAGCCTGGCGTCGTTCGGGAGGCCAGTCTGCTTTTCGAGAAGATGACCCACGGCCGGTATGCAAGAATAATAAGGCCTTTAGGCGAGAAGGCGACGTTTGATGTTCTCACCCCGAGACAGGAGCGACGCGAGATAAGTCAGCTGAGCCAGGGCACCAAGGAGCAGCTGTTCCTTGCGCTGCGCTTTGGGCTTGTGCAAGAGTTTGCGCAGAAGCACGAGAGCTTGCCGCTTGTCATGGACGACGTGCTAGTGAACTTCGATTATCATAGGGCTCGCGCCACGGCGGAAGTCATCTATGAGCTAGCGAAGACGCATCAAGTTTTGCTTTTCAGCTGTCATCAGGAGACGCTCGAACTCGTTCGCAAGGTCGCGCCTGGGACGCAGGTCTTTACACTGAGCGACGGCACGGTCAAGAGAGGATGGTCCGCAGATTACGCAGATTGAGGCAAACGAGGGCGGAGAAGCCGGTAGGGGCTCGCCGAATTGCCCGCCTTCCCGTATGAAATCGCGACATTAGCAAGAGTGGACGCAAGCCCCCTACAATCTGTGTAATCGGCGGATAACCTCCTCCGCGAGCTAAGACTTGGCCAGAAACCCGGACTGCACCTTGATGAGCGCGTTTTTGACCTCAGAGCCGGTGCTCTGCAGTTCCTCGCAGAGAGCCTCAAATATGGCATGTACAATCTGGTTCCGCTCGGCCTCCAGGTCCTTGATTTTCTCACGCATGTTGAGGACGACCTCTATGCCGGCGAGGTTGACGCCCAGCTCGTTGGCCAGCCTCAGGATCATCCTCAGCTTCGTGACGTCTTCCCGCGAGTAGAGCCGAGTGTTGCCCTCGGTTCGGGTCGGCACCACGAGTCCCCGTCGCTCGTAATGCCGCAAGGTCTGGGGGTGAACGTCCATCATCTGGGCCACAATACCGATAGAGAAGAACTCTTTGCTCTCGTCATCCATTTCCAACACCTCGAATCTCAAGAGCCGCCAAGCGAGGCCCTTGGGTTTTCTGGACTCAACCTGCCGAACTCCCTCATCAGCTGCCTCATCTCCTCGCTCATCTTCTTTGGCACAACGATCTTGACCGTTACATATTGATCACCGCGAGCCCCCGATTTGCGAATCTGAACGCCCTTGCCTAAAAGGCGAAGCGTCTGCCCAGACTGCGTGCCGGGCGGGATTCGCATGTTGGCTTTGCCATCTATGGTCGGTATCTCAATTTTCGCGCCAAGCACCGCCTCGGGCACTGAGATAGGCACCTCACAGTAGATATTCGGGCCCTTCCGAGTGAAAAGGGGATGCTGCTGCACGCTGAAAGTGATGTACAGGTCTGAAACGCCGCCGGGGCCCTCATTGCCCTTTCCGGGTATGCGGATCTTGCCTCCATCATCGATCCCGGAAGGGACCGTTACCCTAATGCGCTCGGTCTTGATCGTTGCTCCCTTTCCGCCACAGTCGCGGCACGGGCTGCCAACCTTCCCGCTCCCTCCGCACCGTGGACAGACCTGCACCACGTTACCAAAGCCAGGCATCGCGCTTTGAGTTTTTCCCGTGCCCCCGCAAGTCGGGCAGGTCGAGCTTGACCCAGGACCGGTCCCCGTGCCTTTGCACGCGCTGCAAAGGACCTCTCGTCTCAGCGAGATAACTGCCTTGCGGCCCCTGACAGCGTCCATGAAACCGATCTCCATCCTGTAGTGAATATCCTGCGGCTTTCTGGGCGCAGCTTCGGCCCCCGCTCCGCGACCAAAGGAGTTTTCCTGGCTAAAAATGCTGCTAAACATGTCCCGGAAACTCCCGAAGCCGGAAGCGCCCTTTGCGCCTCGGCCGAACGCGCTGAAATCGAGATTGCTGAAGTCAAAGCCCTGAGCGCCGGCACCACCGGTCTGGCTGGCATAACCTTTCGTGAACATCTCGTGGCCGAGCTGGTCATACTGTTTCCGGAGCTTCTCGTCGGAGAGGACGCGATACGCCTCCGCGACCTCCTTGAACTTTGCCTCAGCTTTCTTATCGCCAGGATTGACGTCTGGATGATACTTCCGGGCTAGTTTCCTGTACGTGGATTTGATCTCTTTGGCTGAGGCGCCACGGCGAACGCCCAGAGTCTCATAGTAGTCTCTCATCGCTTGATTCCTACATCGAATAAAGCCGACACGAATCTGGCGGAGGCGCTAGCCCCCGCCAGCTCTCCGAAATCCGTCAGAAGTCGGTCTAGTCAACTTCCTCGTATTCCGCATCGACCACGTTGTCCTCTGTCTTGCCGCTTGGCTCCTCCTGAGATGCAGTCTGCTGGCTTGCCCCGGCGCCGGGCCCCTGGGGCTGCTGCTGTTGCTGCGTAGCCGTCTTATACATTTCCTCGGCAATCTTGTGAGATATCCGTGTTATCTCCTCCATCGAGGACCTGATCCGTTCAGTATCCTCAGACTCCAACGCCTTCTTACCTGTCTCAATCGCCTTCTCGGCCGTATTCACATCCGCTATCGGAATCTTCTCCTTGTTGTCCCTGATCGTCCTCTCGGCTTGGAAAATCAACCCATCAAGCTGGTTCCTCAGGTCAACCTTCTCTCGCGTCTTTTTGTCCTCATCTGCGTGTGACTCGGCCTGCTTCACCATCTTCTTGATCTCAGCTTCGTCAAGACCGCTGGAAGAGGTTATTGTGATCTGCTGCTGCTTGCCAGTCCCAAGGTCCTTCGCAGAGACGTTCACGATGCCGTTCGCGTCGATGTCAAACGTTACCTCGATCTGCGGCACGCCACGAGGCGCGGACGGGATGCCAACGAGCTGGAATCTGCCCAGAGTCCTGTTGTCAGCGGCCATCGGGCGCTCGCCCTGAAGCACGTGAATCTCGACCGTTGTCTGGTTGTCCTGAGCGGTTGAGAATATCTGGCTTTTCTTGGTCGGGATGGTCGTGTTCCGCTCGATCAGAACCGTGCTGACCGCGCCCAGTGTCTCAATCCCTAGCGACAGCGGGGTAACGTCCAGAAGGAGCACATCCTTGACGTCGCCGGACAGAACACCGCCCTGAATGGCCGCGCCAACCGCCACGACCTCGTCAGGATTCACACCCTTGTGCGGCTCTTTGCCGAACAGGTCCTTAACTATCTGCTGAACCTTCGGGATACGCGTCGAGCCTCCCACCAGAACCACCTCGTCCACCTGATTAGTAGAGAGTCGCGCATCCTCAAGTGCTCTCTTGCAGGGGCCGATGGTCCTCTCAAGAAGGTCGTGAACAAGGCTCTCAAACTTCGACCTCGAAAGCTTCATGCTAAGGTGCTTCGGACCACTCTGGTCAGCCGTTATGAACGGGAGGTTGATGTCCGTCTCCGCCACCGTTGAAAGCTCCATCTTGGCCTTCTCGGCAGCCTCCTTCAGACGCTGAAGCGCCGATTGGTCAGCAGAGAGGTCAATCCCCTGGTCCTTCTTGAACTCGGCCGCCAGCCAGTCGATTATTCGCTGGTCTAGGTTATCACCGCCAAGATGCGTGTCGCCGTTCGTTGCTTTTACCTCAACTACGCCCTGGCCTACCTCCAGAATGGAGATGTCGAACGTCCCCCCCCCGAAATCGTAAACGGCGATCGTCTGGTCCTCTTTCTTGTCGAGCCCGTAGGCCAGCGCCGCAGCTGTCGGCTCATTGATGATCCGCTTCACCGTCAACCCAGCGATACGTCCGGCGTCCTTCGTCGCCTGACGTTGGCTGTCGTTGAAGTAGGCCGGCACAGTGATGACCGCCTCAGTAACCTTCTCGCCGAGATAATCCTCCGCCGACTGCCTCATCTTCTGTAGAATGAGGGCCGATATCTCCGGCGGCGAGAACTTCTTCCCTTGAGCTACCACTCGAACGTCCTGATTCGGCCCCGTAACTACCTTATACGGCACCATCGTCATCTCTTCTGAAACCTCATTGAACCGCCGGCCCATGAACCGCTTGATCGAATAGACCGTGTTCGTGGGATTGGTTACCGCCTGACGCTTCGCGATCTGGCCCACAAGCCGCTCGCCCTTATCCGTGAATGCCACCACGGATGGCGTCGTTCGACCGCCCTCGGCGTTCGCGATCACGGCCGGCTCACCGCCCTCCATTACGGCGACGACGCTGTTGGTCGTCCCGAGGTCAATGCCGATTATCTTTCCCATGATGTCCTTGCCTCCTAAAGTTTATTGTGTTTCATATTGGCGTATTGTAGCCATTCATAAGCACTATAAAACCTGAGTCGCAATTTGTCAAGTTTCTTGCAACCAAAATGACAGCAAATGAGGAGTTCCCCCATTCCTCTCCCGACAGCGGGAACAGATGGGTTATGGGCGTATGCCAGCTTCCCCTGGCGTGGATACTTTCCCCGTAGGGGGAACACGTGAGTAGCCGCAGGTGAAACCTGCGGACAGGTTGTCCCAAACCTCCTGAAAACCGACCCTAAAGGGGTCGAACGATACCGTTAATCTCTGAATTTGTGCGACCCCTTTAGGGTCACCAAGACGGATTTGGGCACGCCCATGACCCCGCGTTGCACACGGGGCTACTCACGTCAGGCCCTTTCAGGGCCACATCAGCCGAGCTTGCCAATTCCACTTATTCAACGTCCAAATCGGCACAGCACAGCCCATAACACAACCTACTCAAGCCAAGTTTTGGGGAAACTCCTGGACAATAAATCACCCACCTACAACTCAGAATCACACCCAGGGGTAACTGAACGTAAGTCGCAGCCCGGGCCAGGTCCCGGGCTTCTTGAGGCTTCGGCTACTTCTCTGCTCTTCTCCGTCCAGAGAGGAGCAGGACATTCCTCATCTTCTCTACGCTGGTAGCGGCTAGCCATCTCTGCTCGAATCCCTTCTCCTGGGCGATCTGAGAGATCGCCATTAGCGCCCGCAGATGATAGTTTCTCTCGTCCCTCGTGCCAACGAGGATGAAAGCTGTATGCACGTGTTGCGTCTCCCCGCAGAACTCAATGCCCTGCCGGCAGCGAACCAACGCCATACTGAAGAGGTGATCTCCATCGACTATGATGTGTGGGATAGCGATCCCATGGCCAACGACCGTGCTCGATTCCTTCTCCCTCTCAAGGAATAACCTCTCGAGCTGAGGCGCGGCGAGCCCCAGCCGAGGCGCAAGTGCCTCGGCGACGAGCGAGAACATCTCCTCGCCGGTAACCGCCCGTTCGATGTCTATGATCTGACACTCCTTGATCAGCCGGTCGAAGCGGTCCTCGACGATCTCGTCCCTCTCCAGAACGATCTTTCTCAGTTCTCTCTCGAGTGAACCATCGACTAGCTCCTTTGACGTGAGCCTTTCGACGAGATGAACGAGCGCCGATTGTCTTGTTGCGCAGACTCTGCAATAGGCCGCATACCAGCCGGTCGCTGCCAGGCAGAACAGTGCCGTGATGATTATGGGCAGAAGCCCCATCTTGACAATCAGGAAACCATACAGCCCGATTGCGGCAATCTGTGTCCAGGGATAGAACGGCGCGCGAAACACCGGCCGATAGCCCTGTACCTTGCTCTCTCGCATCACGATGACCGCCACGTTTACGAGCGCGAAGAGGATCAGCATCATGGTCGATGCAGTCTTGACGAGATTCTCAATGGACAGAAAACCGATAACCAGCACGATGAATGCCGATGTGATGACAACGGACAGATAAGGTATTCTGCGAACGGGGCTGAGTTTTTGAAGGAATCCGGGCAGTAGGCCGTCCCGGCTCATCGCCATCGGGGACCGGGAGGCGCTTGCGATCCCGCTGTTAGCGGTCGTAACAAACGCCAGGATGGCCCCAATGGCAAGCGCCACGGTTCCCAGGCGGCCCATCGAGACGCCAGCGCCAAGCGACAGAGGCGTTAGGGACCCGGACAGCGTATCCGGTTCGACCAGCCCCACTGTCACGAACACAACTGATACGTAAAACGCGCTCACAACGAGGAAAGCCATGAACATCCCAAGCGGGATGTTTCTCCCCGGATTCTGTACTTCTTCGGCAACGCTGGCAATCTTTGTGAGCCCACCGAAAGATACAAAAACCAGCCCGACTGTGGCGAAAACCGCGCCAAATCCATTGGGCATGAAATCGGCGAACCGCTCGACATTTACATGCCCCACTCCTTTACCAACATAGATAAGCAGGATCACGAGAAGGATGAGGACAAGGGCTATCTGGGCCCTGCCCACACTTTTTATACTCCGCAGGTTCAGGATCGTGAAAATGAGACAGAAGACGATGGCTACCAGCTTGACCTGCAACGAGGTAAGGTCCGGATAGACAAGCGCTGCAAATGCACCGATTCCAAGAAGCGCAAAGGCGCTCTTCAATGCGATTGAGAGCCAGTTTGACAGGCCCGCCAGCGTCCCCGCCAGCGGTCCCAAGCTGCGCTCTATAAAGAAGTAACTACCGCCGGCTTTGGGCATTGCTGTCGCGAGCTCTGCCTTTGACAGCATTGACGGTATCACGAGGACAGACGCGAGTGCGTATGCCAGAACAACAGCCGGCCCGCAGACCCCAAAGGCGATGCCAGGCAGCACGAACAGGCCGGAGCTGATCATGCTCCCAGCCCCCATGCAGAATACACCGGGTAGGCCCAGGCCTTTTTTTAGCTTGATCGGCGAATCTCCTGTCTCACAATACGCAGTTGGGCTTCTCGGCCAGGGTCGCAATCGCAATGGCCGCGATGCCCTCGCTTGCGCCGATGAAGCCCAGGCCCTCAGTGGTCGAGGCCTTCACACTCACGCGGGAGGCGGCGAGGTCAAGGGCGCCGGCGATCGCATTGCTCATCGACGCGTAATGCGGCGCAAGTTTCGGCTCCTGTGCGACAATAACGCAGTCTATGAACGTGGGCGCAAGGCCCGCCTGAGCCAGCATCTCGCCCGCCCTCGCCAAGAGGTCAAGGCTGAATGCGCCTTCGTAGCGGGCGTCGGTGTCCGGGAACTGCTGGCCGATGTCGGGCAAGCAGGCCGCTCCGAGAAGCGCGTCGGCGATTGCATGGCAGAGGCAATCACCGTCAGAATGGCCTAGAAGGCCCTTAGAATAAGGGATTTCTACGCCGCCCAGCACGAGCTTTCGCCCAGTCACAAGCCGATGGCAGTCGAAGCCTATTCCGAAGCGAACCATTCCTTGCTCCTTGCCTCTAGCAGCGCGCTTGCAACGACAAGATCGTCCTGAAAGGTTACCTTCATATTCCAGCGGTTGCCTTGTAGGACCTTGACCCTGCCACCTATCGCCTCGACCAACTGAGCGTCGTCGGTGGCGGCCAAGCTCGTTGCTCTTGCCTGCTCATGCGCCCTAAGCAGCCACTCTTTCCTGAAAACTTGCGGAGTCTGCACCGCATATAGGTTCTCTCGCGAGATAGTGCGCTCGATGACGTTTCCGGCCGACTTCTGTTTGAGCGTGTCGGTGATCGGCGTCGCATAAACTGCACCAGCATAACCTATGAGCGCCTCGATTTGCGAGGTTACCCAGTCGCTCTCGAGCATCGGTCGGGCAGCATCGTGTATCACCACGACCTCTGCGCGTTCGTCGCACGCCCGCAGGCCACTGTAAACGGAGTCCTGCCGGCGCGGGCCGCCCCGAATCACCTTTTTAAGCTTCGTGAACCGCCCTGTGCCCTCAACCGAAGCGAGGCGCTGCTTGCCCCCCTCGAAGAGCACAAGAACGACCTCCGATACTGGATCACAGCTCTCGAGGGCTTGGAGCGAGTAAAAAACCATCGGGACGCCGCAGATTCTGACGAACGGCTTCGGGACGGCCGAACCCATTCTTATGCCTGAGCCACCTGCAACCACGACAGCTGATACAAACATCACTTGCCGCCTGCTAGACGCTCGCTCATGATTGCTTGCCATGCCTCATCTGTGTGGCAGGACAATGCGACTCCTCTTCAGGCACCTACGCCCGGTTGTTCCTCGAATGCTGCGTGCGTCCGCGCTTCGAGGAATCTGGGGCGCTGTGCTCGCCTGTCTTGGCAAAGATCATCCGGCCAGCGGTTGTTTGAAGCACGCTGGTGACTTCTGCCTCAACGACCTTACCCATGTAGCGTTTGGCTTCCTCAACGACGACCATCGTCCCATCGTCGAGATAGGCGACGCCCTGGTTGTGCTCCTTGCCATCCTTCACGATGGAGACATTCATGATCTCGCCCGGCAGAACAACGGGCTTCACCGCGTTCGCCAGCTCATTGACGTTGAGAACCACTACGTCCTGGAGCCTCGCCACCTTGTTGAGGTTGAAATCGTTGGTCACCAGCTTGGCGTTCATTCTCCTGCCTAGCTGCACGAGCTTCGCATCGACCTCCTTGATCGATGGGAAGTCCGTGTCAACAATGTCCACCTGCACGTCGGACTTCTTCTGGAGCTTATGCAGTATGTCCAGACCACGTCGGCCACGGTTGCGCCTCAGTGGATCGCCGGAATCGGCGATGTGTTGGAGCTCCTTGAGCACAAACTGTGGGACGATAAGCTTACCCTCAACGAAGCCCGTCTCGCACACATCGGCGATGCGCCCGTCGATGATCACGCTAGTGTCCAGAATCTTGTTACCCTCGTCGGCCGCCTTGCCCTGCAAGAAAGACCTGAGGCTTCCAATAGTCAGCTCCCTGAACTTAAGCGCCCCGATCCTGACTCCAAGATACAGAACGCCCATGCCGAGAAGGAACTTGAAAGGCCCAGGCAGCATGTCAGGGCCCGCAAGCTCTCCTATCAACCTATAAGACCACCCAGTGAGCAGAAGCGACAGAAACAACCCAATTGTCCCACCCAAAATCGTCCTCAATGGGTTCCTCTCTGCAAGCCGCTCAACCATCATACAAAGCTGCCAGACGATCAGGCCAATCGCGACTCCAACCGTGTAGCCCCAAAAGCGGTAGCCGGGAAAGGCTCCCGCAAGCTGTATTCCCAAGATATACCCGGCCGCAATGCAAACGGCCAGATACACTATCTTGGTTACGTACTTCATCTACAAACCTCCAATGAAAAAACACCCTCTCTGCTCAGGCCACTCACCAAGATGCCAAAGCTGCGAGACCTAGCTGGTCTCTACACTACTTTGACGCACAAAAATAGGGATCCCCAATCATGTCTTGGCTGTGGACCGGCTCAGAAGTGCAACAGATTAAAGATTAAATATACCAATGCGCAAGCGCAGCAATCACCGCTTCATCTCCTAGCCAGACCATCTGCGTCCAAATGCTATCTATTCCTCGGCTCTCAGCCCGCAGTCTGACGTCCAATACAATAATAGAACTTACTTGGGCCCGACTGGTTCCATCTCCTCCTTTCTCTTGTCTCTTTTGTGCTTCCGCCTAAGACGAGGCTTCTCTCGCTCATTACACTTCATAGGATCACGCGTCTTGAGGCTCAAATAAAGCGGTATCTTCACCTCATCCCCTATCCTCAACGCGTTTGGATCGAGATGATCGTTGAAATCCCTTATTCCCTGCCAGTTTCTCGCCTCGCCCGTAAACCACTTGGAGATCGCAAAAAGTGTCTCCCCCTTGCAGCGTATCGTATGTAGTATATAGCCCTCTTTAAGTGCAGTCCTGTTTATCGCTGCCAGCTGCTTGGCAAGCTGATTCTGAAGCGCTGCGCATTGCTCGAGCCCTCCCCTTGCCAGCAATTGCTTGGCCTTTGTGATGTCCCGCTCCCAGACTTCGAGGTCACGGCTCAGCCCGTCGATCACCTGCTTGTCCCCATCACCCGTGGAAGCATCCAACACACGCCTGACCGCCAATACATAGCGATTCTTGAGCGAGGCAATCGAGTCCCGTAAATCCTTCCTATTCAAATCACTTGCGACCTTCACCTCCGCCCCAACAGACTCGGCCTCGAGCAATCTGAAACTGCTAAAGAGCCTGTTGATCTCATCCTTCACAAGCACGTAAAGCAAACCCGAGGTCCGGCAGACAATTGCATAGCCCAAGGACCTGTTAGTTACCAGCCAAACCTTGCAAATGCAATGCCTCGATTCGACCTGCTGATCGTAGATCACCTCAAGCACATCGCCCCAGGGCATTATCAATCTACGGCTTCCCACTTGGTGCATCGGATAAAGCTGACGGCTTAGCGAGGCGATCATCTTATCTCTCTTCTCTTGCTTGGTCAAATGGCGTTTTGGGTTGAAACTGAAGACCACAACCTTGCCGGAAGTCGCGTTGTCCTTGGCCTGGAAAGTGACCAGCGTTCCATGCGCATACCACGGGGCGTTCTCGGCGACCCACCCCAGAGGAACGACAAAGCGGAAACCATAAGTCTGGTTCACGTATGTCCGACGAACGAACATGCCCGGGTCAGAGCGCACCCGGTGATATGACGATACGCCGCAGCCGGCCAGACATGCGCAGATCACAAGCAGGCTGAGGCCGCGGGCGATGCAAATCGACCTCAAACCATCACGAGTGTTCCCTGAACTATCGCTGCTGTTTCCTCGAAGCATCCCTTAACTGCCTTAGGACCAGGTCCTGCTTTAGCTTCAAGTTCTTGCTCTTAGGACAAGCCCTCAAACCCTCAGAGAAAACCTTAACCGCTTGCTTTAGCCGCCCCATCTTGTGATAGGTTACACCAAGATTGATGTAGGCATCGCACATCAGAGATGACCCACTGCCTATCACAGCCTTGAACTCTGCCACTGCCTGCGAATACCGCTTCATCGAGAGATATGCGTGCCCCAGATTGAAGTGCGCAAGCGGAAGGTCTGGATTGATCGAAAGAGCTTTCTTGTAGTTGGAGATAGCTCGTTGATACTCATGTCTCCGGGAACAAATCCGACCAGCCTCAAGGAACGCCTCAAACGAATTGGGGTTTATGCGAATGGCCTTACGGAGAAACTCAAGCGCAGTGTCTGGGTCCTCCCTCACCCTATCCCTTCCCAACTGGACGCAGCAAGCAGAGTAATCCTCCACCAGACCAGGAATCGTTCCCTCCGCAAGCTCGCTCGCCTTCTCAAAGCTCACCAATGCCCTCCGCCACTCCCCCTTGTTACAAAGCGCTTTCCCCTCGGCTGCCAGGTCCTGCGCTAATACCTGCCGGTCGGAATGAACGTTCCTAGGCCCAAGACCCGACGAGGGAGCATTGATCCCGCGCTCAAGCAAATCCCCCTGCCTAGAAACAGCGAGCTTAATCCCTTCCGCTCTCTCAGGGCTACTCAGCAATAAGATCAAATGCCCTGAAAGGAAAACCACCCCAAGCATCAGGATTAAAAGAAACATCAAGAGCGGCTCCCGCTGAAGCGACCGCGGAGACTTTATGGCACGAACAAGGACCGAGATTGCCCCTCGGAGCGTCCTATTATGCCTTCCCATTCTCGAGCTCTCTTTGCGCGCACCTTCCCCGGATGGCTTGGCCCTGGGCACCTCAAGCGCCGCCTCGAAAAGCCCCTGCCCCTCGGGCTCTCCGAGGTGGGAATGAGCCCTTGTTATCCCGCCCTGTGCCTTGGCGTTGCTCGGGTCAAGCTTCAGAACCTCCTGCCAAATCGCTATTGCTGAACGGTATTGGGTCTCGTTGTAGAGACTAAACGCCCGCTTGTTCAGTCTCGTGACCTCCATATATATCGTGTCGCCCGTGATATGCGCCTCGAACTCCTTGACGGTCTGAAACCGCTTATCAGGAGACTTCTGAAGCGCCCTCAAGATCGCATCCTCGATCACCTGAGGCACCTGGCCGACAATACTACGAGGCGAGGGCACTGCCTCCTTCACATGTCGCTCCATGATCTCGAAAGCGCTCGTGCCTGAAAACGGAGGCTGGCCCGTTGCCATCTCGAACAACAGCGCCCCAAGCGAGTAAATGTCCGAACGCTCATCCTGCGCCTGACGCCTGATCTCCTCCGGAGACAAATACCTGACCCGCCCCGGAATGGAGCTCCCGGGAAGCATCGCGCTCACGCCGATTACTCTCGAAGCACCGAAGTCCGCCACCTTCAGGGAGCCATCCTCGCACACGAAAACGTTGCTCGGCCTTATGTCCCCGTGCAAAACGCCTAATCTGTGGGCAACCCCTATCGCATCCAGAATCTGGCAAAACGTCGGTATCAGCCTGTCAGAAGCAACCCGGCCATCGTCCGAGATCACTTCCCGAAGTGTCCGCCTTTTCAACATCTCCATTATTATGAAGTAGCTGTCATACTGCCTCACGAAATCGTAAAGCACGACTATATGGGGGTGACTCAGCTTCGACTGCGCAAGCGCCTCTTCGCGAAAACGCTCGCGCACGGAAGGATCGGACGTCTGGAAGAGCTTCAGCTTCTTGATCGCGACGGGGCGGCCTAGACTGGGCTGAACAGCGCGATAGACTATCGAGCTTTCGCCCTCGCCAATCAGGCCCTTAACCTCATAGGAGCCCACCCACTTGCCAATCATTGCCAATCCTCCAGAACACTCAACGAGACCAACTCACCTTCCCCCGACCTCAACCATCTATCATCGAGATAAAAGTAAGCCCCTCGTTGTAGATTCTGCAGCGCACACGCTAAGGTAGCAAGCTCTATATCTTTAGTAAAAAGATAACTAACCTCGACACTAATGTCAATTCTACGTTCTTAAAATCACTCGCACGAACCTGACTTCCAGAGGCTGTCCAACAAGTTAATTCGCATTCTTATGAGGAGTTTTCGTAATCGTGCCCGTGCCTGCTCAACTGACGGCGTTCTTCCGGCATCCCCGGAAGGGGATGAACGTGAGTAGCCGTAGGTGGAACCTACGGATCAGGGTCAGAGGAGGAAAGGAAAACAGCCCTAAAAGGGCTGAACATAGCCCTGTGGACGGGCTGTTCGACCCATTCGGGCTCGCGAGGATACCGACGTGAACGGATTCCGTAGGTTCCACCTACGGCTACTATTGTGGCCCCCCTTCGGGGAACCGAAACGTCAGCATCACGTCAATCCTAATTCCACTTTTGCTCTTGACCAAAACCAAGAACCACAGCCAACAACACAACACTCCTTAATCAAAAAATACGAAAAGTCCTGCTATTTCTGGGAGTTTCCTCATTAACGTTTTGGCAAGGCTTGCTGAAGCGAGGAAGAGTATCGCAAGTTGAGGCGAAGGTGGCGACTTCGCCTCTCGCCAGGACAAGCGCGTCAGATAGGGTCGCTCTTTCTGAGGCTGTGCAGCCGATTCCTTATAGTTCATTCAATCTAGGGTCAAACCCCTTCTACATTTCTGATTTGGCAGATTGTATTCGTTAGGCTATCATTAGTGTCAATAAAT
Organism: bacterium; assembly: GCA_035527515.1. NCBI lineage: Bacteria > bacterium. The sequence continues at coordinate 32,959 of DATLAJ010000157.1, read as the reverse complement.
GCTTTTCACCTAACAGCGCGATTTGGGGAGGGTTATTGAATGTCCCGACTGAGCTGTTCGTCAATCATGCTCGGCCTTCTGTGTGTAGCGCTCGTCATCTTGCCTTCCTTGGGTCTGGCCAAAACCAGTGATGCCGTGCCGCAAGACAAGCCGCTGTTCAAAGCTATCTGGCGTCTTCAAGAGGCCGTGCTTCAAAATGGTCCTGACAGCATCACGTTCCCCTGGGACCCGAGTAAGCGAAACGCCGGCGAGGCGATCAAGCGGCCTGACTTTACGTCTTACTACGCCCGGACCGCCAAGATCGGCGAGGAGCCCAAGGTCCGGACTGACGGCGGACGGGTAACAAGCACCATATTCGTCGGGTCAAAAAAGGTGGGAGAGCGGTTCAAGGTCGAGAACTGGCGCGTTTCGTGGGAACAGGGCGAGGCGGGGTACATTGCCAAGTCGAAGGATGTTATCCAGTCGTTTGATGAGCTTTGTATTCCGTTTGATCAGAAAGAGCCTGCGGCCGGCAAGTCGTTCAATAGGGACGTCTTTGAGTTCGAGGAGATGCAGTTTGCGCACGACTGCATGCGATTCTCGATCAAGAGAGGAAAGCTGGTTCTGGTCAAAGTTGAGGACAAGCCGCTGGCGGCCTTCATCTCCGGCGTGGGAGAGCTCTTCTACAAGCCGCCCAAGCAGCTCGCGTCGGACGTCCCGGATTCCGACCGGGAGACGCAGCAGCTCGAGCACCACTTGAAAGTAAAAGAACTCGAGGGCTGTGCTTTCGGCGACACAATTGTCTGGGGGCATCCGGACTGGATGAGGACATTCCTCGACAAGCTCGACCTGCATCCTGTCAAGGACACAAAGCTTCAGCGCGGGGCGAGAAAGGCCTTTTTCGAGCGGCTCCTCCCGACCATGAGTCGCTATGGCGCGGCGTTCGGCGGGGAGAAGCGTCCCATCTGCTTGGTCCCTCGCACTCCGGATTTCTTCTACTTGGAGTTCGACACGACCAAGCACGATCTGCTGTCCTACACTTATGACCCGTCAGCCGTGAGCGAGGTTCGCTTGGCCGGCAGGCGCAAGAGGCAGCTTTCTAAGAACAAGCTTAGGTGGTTCAAGACCTACTGTGAGTATGATGACGCTGCACAGAGGAAAGAGAAGACCCGGCATGAGCTTCAGCACGAGTGCAAGGACAGGGTGAAGACAACGTCCTGGTCGGTGGACGTCAAGTTCGAAAAGGGCAAACTGGACAGAGTGAAGAAGGGCAAGTTCCGGATAATCTTTGAGTATGAGACGCTCAAGCCCAACGCGACCGAGGCGGTCTTCGAGTTCTGGCGACTTGACCCGACCGCGCTGACGGACGCCGGCGGCAACGACATCCTCTTCTTCGACATGGGTTCCGAGCTTCTAGTTCCTGTCGATCCGGTCGATTGCGCGGCCGGGCGGATGAACGTGCTGTATGCGGAGGGGGTGGAGTTTAGTGAGTGGCAGGTTCCCATCTGGATAAAGAGGTTTTTCGGCATAACGACCGGCAAGATCGCGAGCTGCATGGACGGTTGGCTGCCTGACACAGGCTATTTGGATTGCACGCAGTTCGATCTGGCCATTACGGTGCCCGAGAAGTTCAGGGCCGCTGGCGTTGGGAGAGTTGTCAGTGAGGCCGTTGCTGACGGGTATCGAACCAAGAAGTGGGTCGGGGGTCGCTGCGTGAGGTTTCCCGGTTTCGTGGCTGGGGACTTCAGAGTCTTTGATTTCGACGTCGCTGGCAAGCCCTTGTGGGTTTTTGGCGAAGACGGCTCATTGGCAAGGAAATACGTGTGGCCCGAGATAGCGAGCAGCTTGCAGTTCTACGGCAAGCTCTTTGGGGAATACCCCTATTCAAAGCTCGCTGTCTGTCCCGTCAATTGGAGCCATGGCAGGGGCTTTGCAACCTTGCTGACCGTAACAGGCTTCTCGTCGGCGAGTTATCTGGGCAATGAAATCGGGGTCGGTGATTGGCAGGCGGGCCTCTACTGCCACGAGGTCTCGCACCAGTGGTGGGGTAACATCGTCGGGTGGTTCTCGCCTGCGGACCAGTGGCTCTCGGAGGGCTTCGCGGAGATGTCCACGCTCATGTATCTTCAGTCCGCGCGGGACAACGACTCCGTCAAGGGTCGATTGAAGGACTGGGCCTACAACGCCAAGCGGCTCGACGACAACGGCCCGATATGCCTCGGCTATGCACGACTGGGCTGGCGCGCTGGCTACGAGTTGATGTATCACAAAGGCGCCTACGTGATGCACATGCTGCGCATGATGGTGGGGGACGAGGCGATGATTAGGATACTTCGCACGTTCGTCGAGCAGTTTACTTGGAGGCGCGCCACAACTTCCGACTTTCGGCAAGTATGCGAGCTGGCTCTTGGCCGTGAGCAGCTGATCGAGCTTGGTGGTGAGCCCTCGCTTGGCTGGTTCTTCGACGAGTGGATATATGGTACTGGCTACCCGGAATATGAGTATTCCTGGAGCGAGCGGAAGTCCAAAAGTGGTCTCTGGGAGGTAACCTTCAAAGTAAAGCAGGTCGGCAAAAAACTCTTCAAGATGCCGCTCCCGATATGGATATTCACGAAGGACGGGAAGCGCTATCTCTCGAGGAAGCTTGTGCACGAGAAGGAGCACGAGTTCGTCCTGACTGTCCCCTCGAAGCCAAAGACCGTCGAGCTCGACCCATTCCACAATGTCCTTTCGGACGTCAAAGAAGTAAAGGCCAACTGAGGCATAGAGATTCGTTGGGGCGGCTCACGAGCCGTCCTTTGCGAGTCGGTCAAATCAAAAAAGGGCGATTCGTGAATCGCCCCTACGATGTGCGGTAACGGATTATGACCCAGCCCCCGTGAAGCCACCCGCTCGGCGGCGCTGACCTCTCCGAGCAGGTCTGACGTGCCCTGCTCAAAGAGCGCCGCATACCAGCAGTATGAGCCTGCGGGGAATCCCGGGTAGTGTTTCAATAGTTCTGCAAATCTTTGCCGCGTCAGCTCTTCTCCTTCGGGGAGAACTCTTTGAGAGCCTTGACCAGCTTCTCGAGCTTCTGGTCTGCGAGGTAGTTGATCGTGCCCTTGGGAAACTTGCCCTTCGCGTCGGCCTTGCCGGCTGGCACGCCGGTCAACACTTCAAGGCCCTCATCGATCGTGTCAACAGGATAGACGTGGAACGAACCTTCGGCGACGGCCTCAACGACGTCCCGGTGGAGCATGAGGGATTCAACGTTGCGGCGCGGTATCACGACGCCCTGCTTGCCTGTTAGTCCTCTGGCCTGGCAGACATCAAAGAACCCCTCGATCTTGTAGTTGACGCCTCCGATGGGCTGGACCTCCCCTTTCTGGTTGACCGAGCCAGTAACCGCGATGCCCTGCTTGATCGGCACGCCTGAGAGGCTCGAAAGGACACAATAGAGCTCCGTTGACGAGGCGCTGTCGCCATCGATGCCCGAGTAGGACTGCTCGAAACAGATGCTGGCGGAGAGATTGAGCGGTTTTGTTTGGCCAAACCGGTGCCGCAGGAAGCCCGCTAGGATGAGGACGCCCTTGTCGTGGGTGCTCCCGGAGAGATCAGCCTCGCGCTCGATATTGATAATACCGCTGTCGCCGGCCGCTGTGGATACGGTGATTCTTGTAGGTTGCCCGAACGTGTAGTTGGCGGTGGAGAAGACAGCGAGTCCATTGACCTGACCGACTTTTGCGCCATCAGTGTCGATCATGATCGTCCCATCCTCGATCAAACGCTTGAGTTTTGTCTCAAGGAGGTTGTTTCGCCTGATGGCCGCATCGACCGCGGCCTGCACGTGCTCCTCGGAGACCGATTTTGTACCCTTGTTCAGGGCGATGAGGTTCGCCTCGCTCATCAAGTCAGCGAGCTCCCCAAAGCGCGTCGAGACCCTATCCTTACGGCCAGCTCTTCTGATCGCATACTCCAGCACAGTGCCTAGGGCGCCTTTTCTGAAGCGCATGAGCTTCTGGCCGTGCCTTATCTTGGAGACGACGGACATGAATTGGGCTACGTTCTCCGGCTCAAGTGGCATTTGTGTGTCGAACTCGGCCTTTATCTTGAATATCTTCTTGAAATCATCATCGAGCCCGTAAAGTATGTCGAACATCACCGCATCGCCGATCATAATCACCTTGACGTTGAGCTCGATAGGCTCCGGCTGCAAAGAGTGTTGCCCAAACGGGAAGCCCAATTCAGGGACGGATATTCTGAGCTGCTGGTTCTTCAGCGCGCGCTTCAGCTGCTCCCAGACGCCCGGCTGGGTCAGGATGTCAATCGCATTGACAATGAGGTAGCCACCATCCGCTGCCAGGAGCGAGCCTCCCTTGATCTGCATGAAATCGGTGCGCCATTGGCCCGGCTGCTCAAGCTCGAGGTCAATGATGCCGAAAAGGTTTCTGGGCGTTGGCTCTGTCTCGATAACGATGGGCCTATCCTCTATGTCCGTACTGTCCAGAAGAACGTTTACGCGATAGTGCAGAAACGGGTCCGGCTCGCCGTATGACTTCTCTTCTGAAGCGGCTGCAACCCCATGGGATTCCTCGCCGGCACTCCTGAACAGATTCAGGTTCTCGACAATGCTCTTGCCGACAGCGCTCAGGTGCTTCGAGAGCTTCCCGTTACCGTATTTCTCCTTGAGGTCCCCAATAGTGCCCTCGATCAGGGCTTCTCCGAATCGCATCGTCAGGTTCTTCATCCGCCTCAGCGCCTCGGCCTCGAGTCGCCGGATGCGCTTGAGAACATCGGCGAGATCACGTTTGAGCTTCTGATAAAGGGTCTTGAAAGCAGCCATGTCGTCAACTTGGGCCTTGCCCTCCGCGACGGCATGCTCAAAATCCTCAAGAGTTGCCGGCTTGTCATCCAAGACTGGGAAAACGTCTGGAACGGCGAGCGGGCCAACCTTCACCTGGGCAACCGTAAACTTCGTCCCCTCAAGCTTCTTCTCGAACTCATCAATCAGTGCACGCCCCCTGGCCTTCACCTCGTCCTCGAGCTTCTGGCTAGCCTCGCCAAATGACTCGTCCTCCAACAGCCGCGGCACCTGGTTCTTGAGCTGCTCGACCAGCTCGTCCATATCATTCTGAAGCTCCCTGGCCTGACCCTTCTTAAGCTCTATGAGAACGGGCTTATCCGGAGACGAGAAGTTATAGACGTAGCATCTGTCCGGAGCCGGCGGCGAAACGGCGTTGATGCGCTTGACGATCTCCTTGACCGCAGACCTCCTGCCGGTTCCGCTCAACCCACAAACAAAAACGTTGTAGCCACGGCTGGGGACCTCAAGGCCTGTCTTCAGCGCGGCAACTGCCCTGTCCTGACCGACAGTCCCCTGCGTCGGTTCGGCGTCCTCGGCCTTGTTTAGCGAGAAATCAAACTGCTTAAAGGACCATCGTAAGTCCTCAGGCTTCAACTCATCGATCTCAATCTCTGCCATCTCAACTTCCGCTCAACTTCACCGTTGTGATTCAATGCTCAGAACAACGAAACAGCATCCTACTGAAGGAGCTTGTGCCGTGCAAGCTCAAGTAGGAACAGGGCTCAAAAGAGACGACGGGCACATCGAACAGACCGACAATCGAGCCACATCGGGTGCCCCCCGGGGGCTGCGCCCTTTCAACCGTCGAGCACTCTTCTGACGTGCCTCAGTAGGTCATCCGGGGTGAAAGGCTTACTGATGAACCACTTCTTTTTCGCAGGCCCGCTGACGTGTTCAATGGCGTCGTCGGTGTAGCCCGACATGAACAGGACCTTCGTGCTCGGACAGCGGCTCGTTATGATCTTGGCAAGCTCCTCGCCCTGAATCTCCGGCATAATCACGTCCGTCAGCAGCAGGGCAACCCCATCGCCGAGCTCCTGGGCCATCGCCATTGCCTCGCCGCCCGATGCGGCAGTTCTCGCATCATAGCCCGCCATCGTGAGAACTCGCTCTATGAGGTCCATCACGGCGAGCTCGTCTTCAACCACCAGTATCGTCTCACCTCGCCCCTGAACTACCGGCTGCGGCTCGCTGACCTCCACAACGTTCTCAACCCGCATCGCATCCTCACCAACAGCAGGCAGATAAATCTTGAAGCAAGTCCCTTTCCCCAGCTCGCTCATAACGTCGAGGCGCCCGCTCGACTGCTCAACGATATGATAGACAGTGGACAGACCCAGACCTGTGCCCCGGCCCATCTGCTTAGTAGTGTAGAAAGGCTCGAAGATGTGCGAGACCGATGCTGGCGAGATCCCCTCGCCGGTATCGGACACCGACAGGACCACGTAGGCCCCGGGATCGACATAGCCATGCGACGTTCTGCGCCGGAGGCGAAACAGAAGTGAGTGTGTTCTCATAGAGAGTGTCCCGCCATGAGGCATCGCATCTCTCGCGTTGACGGCAAGGTTCATGATAACTTGCTCCATCTGGACCGAATCCGCTCTGATCGAGGCAAGATTCTTCTCCAGGTCAAACTCTATCTTGATATCCTCGCGTATCAGCCGCTTCAACATAGAGTTCATCTGTCTCAGAACGTCATTGAGATTGAGGACTTCGGCTACGGTTACACGTTGCCGGCTGAACGAAAGAAGCTGCCTTGTGAGCTTGCTCGCCCGGTTCGCAGCGGTGAGTACCTCCCCCACTAGCACCCGAGACTTGCCGGCGAGCGAGGAATCAGACCCTATTATGTCAAGGTTCCCGACGATCGTCGTCAAGATGTTGTTGAAATCGTGGGCAACGCCTCCGGCCAGCCGGCCAATTGCCTCCATCTTCTGCGATTGAAGCAGCCGCTCCTCCGTCTGTTTCCGCTCGGAGATGTCGCGCATCACGAAGATAAGCTCTTTGGGCTCGCCGCTGTCGTCGTTCAAGACAGATGGGCTTGTCTCCGTCCAGACAGGCGTCCGGTCCTTGCGCCGCATCTCCTGCTCGAATGTGAGCGAAGACTCGCTCTTGGCCATCTGTTCAGCAATTTTCTCGGAACTCATCTCCAGAACGCCTGGCAGCGAAGCAGGAGCGAAGAGGTCCCGCTTTCTGAGGGACCTTGCCTCATCCACGGAGTAACCCAACAGCTGCGTTACGGAGGGACTGACATAAGTAGCTTGCTTTGTCTTTATGTCAAACACCCAGATCACGTCCGATATGTTCTCGGCAAGAAGCCTGTAACGCATCTGGCTCTTCTGCAACGCCTCCGCTGCACGCTTTGTGGCTTCCATAGCCTTCCTGCGCATAGCAAGAAGCCTCGAAACCAGCACCCCAAACGCAGCAAAACTGGCCGTCGTGAACAGCCGCTTCTGTAGCTCGCGCATCGACCCCGGCCGTATAAGACCATCGACAAACGAGCCGCCGAAAAAAAACCACCCATCAACAAAGGAATACACAACCCAGACGAAAATTCCCGCCGCAACCGACAAGAACATTATCTTGTGTTCAAGCTTGATCCGTCTGGCCCTCTTGACCAGCGGATGGTTCGTCATCTCCCGGAAGTCCATATTACCAGTATTACGTTTTGGAGTTCTTTTGGCAACAGGATAGGTAAGGCCTGAAGACCCCGCTCTAGACCGCAATCCCAGGAGCTCGCCTCAGTCAGCCGCCCCACTTAATGCCTAACAGAACAACTCCAGCCGATCATGGGAGGAGCGAGCGGGGTCAGCTGTCCAGCACTTCGCGCACTTTCCTGAGCAGCTCCTCCGAGGCAAAAGGCTTATTTATGAAGTTCACTCCCGCGTCCAAAATGCCCCTGTGGACAATCACATTTTCGGCATAGCCGGACATGAATAATGTCTTGAGATCGGGATACCGGCGGCGGATTATATCCGCCAGGTCATTGCCCGGCATGTCAGGCATCACGACATCGCTCAACAACAGGTCGGTTGTTTCCCCCAATTCCCGGCAGACCGCGATTGCCTCTCCGGCCCCGGAACACGTCTTGACCTTGTAGCCAGCTCTAGCTAGGACTCGCTCCACGAGCTCTCGCACTGCTCGCTCATCCTCGACCACGAGGATCGTTTCGCCCCTTCCTTCGAATGCACCAGATGTGGCCTCAGTTCCTTTCGGCTGGACGGCCCTCTCTTCAACAGACGGGAAATACGCCTTGAAACAACTCCCCTTGCCCTCCACGCTGTTCGCCGAGATGCTGCCTCCTGCCTGCTTCACAATCCCATACACCGTCGAAAGCCCCAGGCCAGTGCCACTGCCCATCTGCTTCGTCGTGAAAAACGGCTCAAAAACGTGCGAGACCGTCTCCTGGTCCATTCCCGCCCCAGTGTCCGTTACGGACAGCATCACGTATTGCCCCGGCTCCATGTAAGGGTGTTTGCTGCAATAATTCCTGTCTAGAGAAACTACTGCGGTCTCTATCATAAGCTTGCCACCATGCGGCATCGCGTCCCTCCCGTTCAAAGCAAGGTTTAAGACAACCTGCTCAACCTGCGACTCGTCCGCCTTGATGGATGGGATATCCGGCGGCAAGTAGGTCTGTATCTCGATGTCCTCTCGTATCAGGCGCCTCAACATCTTGTTCATGCCTCGGACGACGTTATTGAGGTTTAACACTTTTGGAGCGATTATTTGCTTACGGCTGAATGCCAACAGGTGCCGCGTCAAATCGCTCGCGCTGATCGCTGCGGCCCGCACCTCCTTGATATCCTCCAGGCAAGGGTCTGACTCAGGCATGTCCATGCTCACTAGGTCCAAGTTGCCGATGATCGCAGTCAAGATGTTGTTGAAATCATGTGCAACCCCACCGGCGAGCCGGCCTATCGCCTCCATCTTCTGCGCCTCAAGCAAACGCTCCTCTGCCTGCTTGTGCTCCGTTATGTCCAACAATGCAACAACGCTCCTTGAAGTCCCCGGAATCAAATCAACGTTCAACAAAATATCTCTGATGTCGCCATCTTTGCGGACGAAGTGGAACTCATACTGCCTCGGAGCCTCACCACTTAACGATCTCCTCGCGACGTTGTAGCCCTTCATTCTCTCCAAGTCTTCTGGGGCAACAAAGACCGTCCAGCTCATTTTCCCCTCGATCGCGTCTTTGGAATAACCGCTCAATTTCTCCCACTCGCTGTTGGCCATCCAGACCGTTGTGTCCCCCTCAACGATCAGCATAGCAGTCCCAGTGTTCTCAAACACCGCTCGATACAACTCCTCGCTCGCTCTCAGGGCATCCTCCGCTCGCTTGCGCTCCGTGATGTCCAGATTGCTCCCCGCCATCCGGATAGGAGCCCCATTCTCGTCTCGAGAGACCACTCTGCCGCGGGATGCGATCCACCGATACTCACCCGATTTGCCACGGACCCGGTATTGCGCCTCATAGAATGGCGTCTTTCCATCGAGATGGGCACGTAGGGTTTCAGCACGCCTCGCTGCATCCTCTGGATGGATCAGTTCTTCCCAGCTTCTAACATGCCGCCTGATCTCGCCTCGCAAGTATCCAAGGGTGCTAGGCCATCCCACCCCGGAACTGAGCTGGCCAGTCTGCACATCCCAGTGCCACGTGCTCATGTCGGCCCCTTCCAGGGCGAGTTGAAGCCGCTCCTTGCTCGCCCGAAGCGACTCCTCCGCCCGCTTGCGCTTCGTGATGTCATTGTAAATCGAAACAATCTCCCCAGAAGGCAGCTTGTAAACACGATTCTCGCGCCACCCGGTAATTCTCTCATCCCTATAGAGGCCGATCGGAAAATGCGCCGGCACTCCTGTGCTCCAGACCCTCTGAAACACTTCAAGAAGCCCGAGCTCCATCACCCCAGGGAAACACTCAGTTACCCTTCTGCCGATAACATCTTTCCTCGATACATCTTCCATCTCCTCCCCAGCCCGATTGAAGTCCTTGAAAACGAAATCCTTGCCGTCATCGACCGCCTCATATACAGCGATCCCACTGCTCACGGTCTCGAACATTGCCCTGAAACGCTCCTCACTCGCCCGCAGAGCCTCCTCCGCCCGCTTGCGCTTCGTGATGTCCTTCACGTGTTCGATTACGCCAATCACATCCCCATTTGAGTCCTTCAACGGGAAGGCTGACAACTCAATCCAGCCGGTAGGCTCTTTCTCTGAGGGATAAGGCACGACCGCGGTCTGCAGTTCGCCTGTTTCGAGTGTTGAGCGCGCCGGGCAGAAGGGACAGGGGCTGTCTCTTTGCTGATAGACCTCGTAACATTTGCTGCCGACCAATGGAGCCTTGCTGGAATACATCTTTCCCATCGAGCGATTGACTCGCACAATGTTGAATTGCGAGTCCATGATGCCAATTCCATCTTGAATCGCGTCGAGAAAGTTCTGCAACGACGGTTCGACCATTGTTCTTGCCCTGGCGTTGCCGATGTCTCGCACCGGTCCCCACAATATCTACATATTACTACCCTAACTATTAGGGCCGGTGGATGTCAATCATTCCGGCCGGTTGCAATCGAGCCAAGTGCGGCTATGATACCAGCACTTTGTGCATTTGATTTCGGCACAGGAGGATAATCGACTTATGCCTGTCCAGCAGGCCGACGTTCTGTTCATAACGTGCAGCTATTCCAAGAAAGAGGCGCGAACAAGGCAGATAATAAAAACATACACGCCGCCTCTTGGCTTCGCGATGCTCGCGGCGTCCCTGCTAAAGCACGGTATCTCCGCCAGCATCGTTGACGCCCTGGCCCTCGAGCTTACGGAAGATGAGGTCCTTGCGAGAGTCTCTGCCATCAAGCCGAAAGTCATAGGGTTCACTTCGATCACGTCGCTGTTCGGCCCGAACCGGCGGCTGGCAGCGCTGGTGAGGTCCCGGTTCCCCGAAGTCCTTATCGTCCTCGGCGGGCATCATGCAGCAACGTTCAAGGAGAAGCTGCTGGCCGAATCGCCAGAGTTTGACATTATCGTCTATCCCGAGGGCGAGATACCTCTTTTAGGGCTGGTCGAGGCATTTGCCGCTGCCAATTGGGACAAAGAGGCATTCCTAGCGGACGCGGCGACTCTGTCCAAGATACCGGGCATCGTCTTTCGCAGACGTTTAGAACCTCCGATTGCGACCCACAGGCCCCCGCTCATCATGGACCTCGACACCCTCCCGTTCCCTGCCAGGCATTTGCTGCCGATGAAAAGGTATGTGCCGCTGCCGCACCAGTACAGCCGGCTTCCGGCGGTTCACATAATGGGCAGCAGGGGCTGTCCTTACAACTGCGCTTACTGCAACAACACGGCCGTCATGGGAAGGACGCTGAGGCTCAGGAGCCCGGAGAACATCGTCAGCGAGATATGCGAGCTCAAGCGCGACTACGGTGCGAGGGAGATATTCTTCTGGGACGACACGATGACCACCAACAAAAAATGGCTGCTGAGGCTCTGCGAGATTCTGATCGCGGAGAAAGTCGATGTTACCTGGTCAGCAGCGACGAGGATTGATTCGGTTGACCCGGGCCTACTGGAGGTGATGCGCCGCTCTGGCTGTTGGCGGTTGTTTTATGGGATCGAGACCGGCATCCAGAGCCTTCTTGACCTGCTGAACAAACACACAAGGCTTGAACAGGCTCGGGATGCTATCAGGTGGACGAACGAAGCGGGCATAGAGACAACGGCCTCGTTCATGATAGCGATTCCTGGGGAGACGCCCAAGATGGCCAAGGAGACGATTAAGTTCGCACTAGAGATAAACCCCACCTATGCGGATTTCCACGTAACTACGCCGTTCCCCGGCACCAAGATATTTGAGGAGGCGCACAAGTACGGAAGGCTGAATATGGATTTCTCTCGTTACGATTGCTACGAGCCGGTCTTCGTGCCCTTCGCTTACAGGGACGAGGAGGAGATACGCAAGATGCTCTTGCTGGCCAAGCGCTCCTTCTACTTCAGGCCGTCTTATGTCCTGCGGAAGCTTGCCAAGGTTCGTTCATGGGGCGACTTATGTCGAATCTTCAAGGGGTTCATTGCGCTGATGGCGTTCCTTGCCAGGAGCAAGCGATTTCAGAGGACACCTCAGTGAAAGCAGGCAGCTTATTCGACGCTCATCCCGCTGCAAGGGCTTTTTATCGCCTCACAAAGGCGCTGCTCACGAGGCGCCAGCCCATTTATGTCATCTACGAGATAACCGACCGCTGCAACCTAAGGTGCAGGATGTGCAGCGTTTGGCGCCGCGCCAACAAGGAGGATGAGCTCGGACTAGACGAAATAGAAACGCTAGCGAGCCGGCTCTACGACATGGGCGTAGTTGTGGTGAGCTTGAGCGGTGGCGAGCCGTTCATGCGTGATGATCTTCCCGAGGTCGCACGGATATTCAAGAGAAAGGGCCTGATCACGCGGCTCATGACGAATGCCGTTGATGTGAGTGAAAAGAAGATAAGAGCAATTGTTGAAGCTGGCATTGACTCCATTTCGGTCTCGCTCAATACCCTGTTTCCAGAAGAGGAAGCCTACATCTGCCGGAACGACAGTGCCCTGTGGGAAAAAGTCGTCTCCAACATGGTCCTTTTCTCGAACATTGTGCGAAAACGCGGCTCGCTACTTATCATGTCCACCTGCGTGTCCTCAATCAACGTCGATCAGCTCCCCCTGCTCGAGGAGTTCGCCTCATTTATAGGATTCCGCGCCAATTTCATGCCGACCGAGCTTGCACCCAAGAGAAAGCCCGGCCTGAGGTTCTCCGACTGTGCGCCAGAACTTGAGCTCTCCGTAGCAGACCGAACCACGTTCATCAACTCCATGAACACTCTCCTTCAGCGCAAGAGGCGAGGCACAGTACTCAACTCAACCCGCTTCCTCCAAGAGATGCGAAAGTTCGTCCTGCAAAACGGTCGCCACTGTGGCATCTGCGATGCCGGAACGCTGTACTTCACCGTCGATCCGGCCGGCAGGTTCTCGATATGCCACGAGTTTAGGCCAGAGGATTCACTGTTATCGCCAGGCTTCATATCCCGCTTCGAGTCCCCGAGAGCCCAGGACCACTGGAGAAACCTCAGACGCGCGTGCCCAGGCTGCATGCACCCTTGCTGGATGGAGGTCTCCAACACCTTTCGCCACATCTGGCCACTTGCACAGACGGCGAGCCATTTCGCAGGCAACTACCGCAAGCGAAAGCCAATTACAATCAAGGAAGCGCTCGACTTCGCCTCGTCGTTGAGGGGGCGTCTCGGGCGAGGTCCGAGAGTCCCTGCCGAATAGCTACGTGTACTGGCGCCGGCTGGCAGTCTGTTCCTGCCATGTCACCTTCTGTTACATAGCACAAACACCGTAAAACAGGCCAAAGACATAATGATCCTTCAAATGCGTCAGGATATGTTACGCTTCACTCCCGGACAAGCGCGACAAATTGCCCTACACGGCGCACGCCATATCCTGTGGAGTAAGATGCCTCTGCTCCAATCACGGCTATATAGGGGACTCCAGATGTTTAAGCACCGCTCAATATAGATATTCTTGTCCCTGTGGCACAAATACTGCATATATCATATTCGGAGAGAATGGGTTGTCAGACAGCAGCAAGCCAGACGATCGTTGAGAACCTTCTGATCCAGCCCCTTGCTTGAAACCCATTTCTCCATGGTGACTAGCGAGGTGTCTTGGGGTCGCTTGCATAAGCGACTGTAAAGGTCCATCTCGTCCTTCCAAAGATGCTGGATCGGGGGTTCTCAACGCATTTCGCTTCGTGCCGTTTTCATCAGTACGCGGAGGTTACCGGCCTTTTTGCGAGGATTCTGCCCGTTCCAACGGGAATTGCCTCACAAATGCCTTTAGCCTTCCGGGCATATAATTGAGGCTCGAGGTTGCCCAACAGGCAAGTCGGTCATCTTCTCGACGCGAATCGTGTCATCTGGCATCCCAGATCCAGGCTCCGCAAGTAACGTCAGCAAGCGACCGGTGCGTCCTTGTCAACAGGCTGCAGTACGTAATCGCGGAAGCAGTAAGTACCGTGAGATCGAACTTAAGAATCTACGAGTGGAGATCGATTAATGGATCATCAGCAAGGTGAAACGCAATACGTATCTAGGAGGGTGGGTGATGCTCTCAATTATTATCAGTATTATCAGTCAGTCGAGGCGATTTAGCACTGGGCAAGTGTATCGGCGGGCCGGCGGGGCTGAAGGCTGCGTGGGTTGTGTTGTCTTGGCATTGCTGTGCCTCGCGATAATGGTGCAGCCAGTGCCCCTATTCGGTGGGGTGCAGGCGGACCATGGGCAGGAGAGTCTTGCGCTCAACGCGGCCGACGGATGGGCGGGCGGGACAATCCCAGGCAACTATCAATTAGAGCGCGAGCGCCTCAAATCGGCACGGGTTGCGCCGGACGAGCACAGTGGAGTGTTTTCGGGGCAGAATGTCATGACGGAGTACTGGCCGTGGTTGGCGGTCGTTGGCCTGTTTCTTGTCTTGTTAGGCGTGTTTATCCTCCGACTTAACCAAAAGCGTCGTGCGGCGGTTGAACATTGGAAAACGGAGATTGCTCAGGAGAGGCGAGCCAAGCGCGCGCTGCACGAGAGTGAAGCGAAGTTCCGCGCGATCTCGACGTCGGCAGAAGACGCGATTGTTATAATGGATAATGACGGGAACGTGAGTTATTGGAATGAGGCGGCGCAGGCCATGTTTGGCTATGAAGCAGGTGAGGTTCTTGGCAAGGATTTGCACCACACTCTTGCGCCGGTGGAGTATCACGAAGCGTACGAAAAAGGATTTGCCAGGTTCAAGCACACTGGGAAGGGGGCGGCAGTGGGAAAGACGCTTGAGCTTCATGGTTTGCGAAAAGACGGCACCAGGTTCCCGGTTGAGCTCTCGATGTCTTCGGTCCAGATCCAGGACAAATGGTGCGCTGTGGGCATTATTAGAGACATTACCGAGCGCAAGAAGGCGGAAGCTGCCCTGAAGGAGTCGAATGCTACCTACAAGACGTTTTTTGAGGCCAACCCCGAGGGAATGCTCATAATTGATTCACAGACGAGAGAGGTCATTCGCGCCAACCCAGCCTTCTGCGAGACCCTTGGATATGGCGAGAAAGAGCTGCAAGGGATTAACATCAGCGACATTCGTCCGCCAGACGCCGCGAGCTCTCTGCTCTGCGAGTTTGAGGCCAGGGCCATTGGACAAAAGGCGCATGAGAAGGACATTCCGTTCCTGCGAAAAGACGGCACCATCATTTATGCGGACTTGGACCTGGTTGTCACGGAGGTCGTGCGAAAGAAGCGCACCGTGGTCTTTTTCAGGGACACCACGGAACAGAAGATTCTTAGAACGCAGCTTTTGCAGGCTCAGAAGCTCGAGTCGATCGGTCAATTGGCGGCAGGCATCGCGCACGAGATCAATACACCCACTCAGTACGTAGGCGACAACGTATCGTTTCTCCAAGATGGGTTCACAGACCTCAATAGGCTGCTGAGTGAATACGACAGCCTATTGGGGACGCTTCAGGACGGAGCTACATCGCCCGAACTTGTTGCGAAGATTCGCTCCCTCGCCCAGGAGGTTGATGCGGAGTATCTGAGCCAGGAAATCCCCCAGGCCATAGCGCAAGCCCTTGAGGGCATCGAGCGGATATCTAGCATCGTCCACGCGATGAAGCAGTTTGCCCATCCTCCCGCCGAGGAGAAGGTCGCGACAAACATCAACAAGGCGATCGAAAACACTATCACCGTGTCGCGCAACGAGTGGAAATACGTTGCGGAGATGGCAACGGAGCTTGACCCGGACCTGCCGCTTGTTGAGTGTTTGCCTGGTGAGATCAACCAGGTGATCCTAAACATCATAGTCAACGCGGCCCACGCGATCGGGGACGTTGTTGGTGATGGGTCGAACGGCAAGGGCAAGATCACTATCTCGACCAGACAAGAGGGTGATATTGTAGAGATTCGCATCAGCGACACAGGCGGGGGTATCCCAGATGAGATCAGGGGCAGGATATTCGACCCGTTCTTCACGACCAAAGAGGTCGGCAAGGGGACTGGACAGGGCTTGACGATTGCTCGCTCCGTTGTCGTAGATAAACACGGAGGGACGATCGACATCCAGTCGGAGAAGGGCCATGGCACTACCTTCGTCATCGGTCTGCCGATCAGTTCAGAGCAGAAAGAGCACAACAAGGAGTAGATGATGCGACGAATCCTTTTCGTGGATGACGAGCCACGCGTTCTTGAGGGGCTTCGGCGAATGTTACACAGCTTGCGTGGCGAGTGGGACATGGAGTTCGCCCAAAGTGGTCAGGAGGCCCTGGAGTCGCTAGACACAAAGGAATTCGATGTCATCGTCAGCGATATGCGCATGCCGGCGATGGACGGCGCCGAGCTGCTGAGTAAAGTTCGAGATAGACATCCCCAGATTGCGCGAATCGTGTTGTCCGGGCAGTCCGACAGCGAGACAATCCTTCGCTCGGTCGAGCCGGCGCACCAATATCTTTCAAAACCGTGCGATGCGGCAACTATGAAAAGTACGATAGACCGCACGCTTGCGCTGAGGGAGCTTATTTCGAACGATGTTCTTCAGACACTAGTTACGATGATGGAATCGCTGCCCTGCTTACCCTCAATCTATACTAAGCTCATGCAGGAGCTCAGATCGCCATCTCCCTCGATCAATAAGATCGGTCAGATAATTTCTAGCGACGTCAGCATGACAGCGAAGATATTGCAGCTGGTCAATTCCGCGTTTTTTGGGGTCAGTCACCATATCTCTGGCCCCACACAGGCGGTGAACCTGCTCGGCCTTCAGACGGTCCGAGCGCTGGTCCTGGTGGTTCGCGTCTTCTCGCAGTTCAAGGGTAACAAGCAGATAGAACACCTCGTTGAAGAGCTGTGGAAGCATTCCATAGTTGTGGGATCGGCTGCCAAGTCGATAGCCAGTGCGGAAAATGCGGCCAGAGATATCTTGGACGACGCTTTTATGGCCGGGCTCCTTCACGATGTCGGAAAGCTCGTTCTGGCCACGAATCTCCCTGACCAGTATGCTAGGGCCATGAAGCTAGCGCAAGAAGGAGACATGTCCGTGGTAAGCGCAGAGCGGGAGGTCTTCGGGGCGGCGCATCCGGACGTGGGCGCCTACTTGCTTGGCCTTTGGGGCCTGCCTGACCCCATTGTCGAGGCGGTTGCCTTCCATCACCGGCCGAGCGATAGCCGGGCTGCGCAGTTCGCGACTCTTACGGCGGTGCATGTGGCAAACGCCATGGAACATCAGGTGCGATCGGGCAAGGGATGCGTTGAGGGCGAGATCGACCTGTCGCACCTTTCGGATATCGGGCTTTCGGACCGGCTTGACGCATGGCGAGCCACATCGATTCAAATAACGGATAAGGAGAATGACAATGCCTGACAGAGTGCTTTTCGTAGATGATGAGCCAAATATTTTAATGAGCTTCAGGCGCCAGCTGCACGGGCTACTCGACGTCTCGACCGCGGAAGGCGGGCAAGCAGGGCTCGATATGATCGTTGACGGTAAGCCCTTTGCCGTCGTAGTCGCTGATATGAAGATGCCAGGAATCGACGGCATCCATCTCTTGAGGCAGGTCAAGAAGATCGCACCGGAGACGGTTAGGATGATGCTCACAGGTCAGGCCGACATGGAGACCGCTATCGACGCGGTCAATGAGGGCAGCATCTTTCGTTTTCTGACGAAACCCTGTCCAAAGGACCTGCTCATCAAATCGCTCCAGGCAGGCGTCGAGCAATACCGGCTGATCACGGCGGAGAAAGAGCTTCTCGAGAAGACGCTGAGTGGAAGCGTCAAGGTCCTAAGCGACGTGCTGGCGCTGACGAGAACCAAGTCGTTCGGGCACGCCCAAAGAGTGCGTCGCATGGTGCAAGAGCTCATGTCTTGCCTCGGGATCAACAACGCCTGGGAGATAGACGTGGCGTCGATGTTGTCCCAGATCGGCTGCGTCACCGTGCCTGACGAGGTCCTGCTGAAGTTTTACGGAAGCGATGAGGTTACGGACGGTGAAAAGCAGATGTTCGAGGCGCATCCGGCGATCGGTGCGGAGCTGATCCAGAGCATCCCTCGGCTCGGAGGCGTTGCCAGAATCATCGCCTATCAGGAGAAGGGCTACGATGGCTCCGGCGTGCCTCAGGACAACGTGAGTGGAGAGGACATTCCGCTCGGCTCGAGGCTGCTCAAGCTCGCACTTGATTTCGATAACTACACGATGTCCGGGTCAAGTCAGGTCGAGGCGCTACAAAAGTTGCGAAGAAGAAGAGCCCGATACGACCTCAGGGCGTTGGAGGCCTTGGGCAAGATAGTTGCTGAGGCGCTTGTATATGAGATCAGGCGGCTGAACGTAAACGAGATTGTTCCGGGCATGGTCTTGGGCGCCGATGTGAGAACCAAGGACAAAGTCCTTCTGGTCCCAAGGGGACACGAGCTAACCGCGACACTGCTTTGGAGGCTTAAAAACTTCGCCACGATTGGCGTGATTGACGGTTCAGTCAGCGTGCTCGTTCGAGCTGACAGCGCGCACATAAGCCAGGCCTGACCTCTGTAACCGCAACAACCGGCCGGCCGCCAGGCCCCCAGCCCATCGGGGGTTGCAATTGACCCCATGCGCCCTATCCTCGTTTGTGTTAGGACGAAACACGTCAAGGAGAATGTGCAAACATGTTATCCAACGAAGGCAAAGCACGCAGACTCGCCCTTTGCGGCGCTCTAGTGGCCGCGCTGGCGTTCTCCTCGCTGGCCGCGGGCCAAGACGCCGCACCCAAGCAGGGCATCAAACTCCCGACGCTCACAATTACAGGTCAGGCCAAATACCTTATCATGCCGGAGCAGCCCCCGGTCGTTCGGGAGAAGCTTGCGCTCGTGGACGCCGGCGAAGCGCTCCTGCCCAGAATCCACGAGCTCAGAACATACCCCACAATAGACCTTGAACCAGCGCTCTTGGCCCCGCGGTCAGGCGGGTGCCTGTTCGGTTGGGCGCTGGGCGCCTCGGTCTCGATGATATTTGCGAAGGAAGAGTCTCTTTTCCGCTACGCTCTGGTGCTTTACAGCAAGGGGAAGTTCTCGGAGAGCGACGCTAGGTTGAAGCGACTTCTGCAAGAGTATCCGCGCTCCCAATACGCACCTGAATCGCTTTTTTTCAGGGGGCAGATTGCGCTTGCCCAGGTCAAATATAATGCCGCATCGAAGTCTTTCGAGTCATTTCTGGATCGGTTTCCGAGGCAAGTTTTGCGGCACGATGCGCTGTGCAATCTGGCCTATGCTCGCTTCAAGGTGGGGAACATCCCTGGCACTGTGAGCGCCCTCTCCGAGCTTCTGGATGGGTTCCCCAACTCGGCGAAGACCACGGAGGCCATGTATGCTCGGGCAGCGCTGCAATTCACCAGAGGCGATTTTGTGGCTGCGGCCGATGACTTCAGGCGACTGGCCGAGCTAGCTTCTAATGACGGCCTGCGAAACGAATACACCCTCTGGCGTCTGGAGTCGCTTTACTCGGCGGGCAAGTATGAGGATGCTCTGAGCTTGAGCGCGGCTAGCGCCGAGAGCTTCCAGGATTCTGAGATGGCGCCTCGTTTCGATTACGTTCGGGCGCTAGCGCTTAAAAGCGCAGGCCGGGCCGACGAGGCGGCCGATCTTTTTGAGAGAATCGCAGGGCTTTTCGGGGACAGAAATGTCGCCGCGGGGGCGCTGTTCGCCAAGGCGCAGATCGACCGTGAGAGGGGTCTGCTGCGACAGGCGGAGGACGGCTTTACACGGCTTATTACGCGGTATCCGAGCTCTCCCTACTACTGCCCGGCGCTGGTCAACCTGGCATCCGTTAGGCTTACGGCCTCCGACTTTGAGAGAGCGAAAGAGGCCTTGATGACCGCGGTGAGCGGCTGCAAAGTCGATCGGGATTTCATGTCCCGCGTGAGCTATTACATGGGTCTCGTGTTTGCGTCCGAGAACAAGCCAAATGAGGCGGTGAAACACTTCAAATCGGCGCGCGACAAAGCAGGCGACGACGAGGTCAGGGCGGCCGCATTTTTAGGGTGCGGATGGGCCAGTTTTGCGACCGGCCGCTACAAGCAGGCGGCATCTCTGTTTAACGAGGCGTTATCGCTCAAGCCCTCCGGAGGCGCAAAGCTCGAGTCGCTGTTCTGGGCCGGTCAGGCGCAGCTTCAGCTGGGCCAGGCGAAGCTCGCCGAGGGAAGTTTCCAACAGCTGATAAGCTCCGCAAATGTTGGCCCCGGCCTTTTGCTGGACGCCCATCTTGGACTGGGCTTTGCCGCCTTTCTCCAAGAACGTTGGGAGTATGCGCTCAAGCATTTTGAGATAGTGGCTAGGAGCGATCGGCCGGACGATGATCGTGCGCTTTCGTGGCTCAGAATGGCTCAATGTGCAATGCACCTCGGGCAGTACGAGTCGGGCGTCAAGTATTCCGAGAGGGCAACGGAGAGGACAGACCTTGAGCCGGTGCTCTGCGGCGCTGGCTTCATCAAGGGGGAGTGTTTATTGCGTCTTGGGCAGAAGAAAGAGGCGTTCAGCTTGCTCGAATCGCTCTCTGACAGATTCCCTGGCTGCGACTACCTAGACGAGGCGAAATACGCTGTTGCGTCTGCACACTTCGAGGACAGCGAGTTCGAGAAGTCTATCGCGGCGTTCCGGGGCATCCTGAAGGACTTCCCCAGAAGCCCTCTTGTGCCGAAAGCGCTTCTCGGCATCGCCAATTCGAGCTACAACATGGGCGATTACAAGATGGCCGAGGCGAGCTACGGCAAGACGCTTGATTCCGGGGCCGGACCCGCGGACCAGAAGTCGGCGTTATATGGTCTTGTTCTCTGTTTACAAAGGCAGGGCCTGCTCTCCCAGGTCGAGCGCCGGATCGAGGAGTTCATCGAGAGATTCAAGGATCGGCGGACGGCGGGCGCGCTAAGGTCGCTGCTGGCCGAGGAGTTGGCCCAGCGAAAGCAGTCTTTTGGAGCGATTCGGCAGTATAATAAGGCGTTCGAGAGTTTGACGAAGGCCGGCGCTGGCGAGGACGAGCTCGCGAAGATCCTCTACCGCATCGGGCAGATAATGGAGGCAGCGGGCGACAAGGAGGGAGCCATAAGCGAATATGATCAGCTGGTTTTCCGCTTTAAGGGCAACCGGTTAGTTCAGATGGCGCGTCTTCGTAAGGCGCACCTTTATGCAGATTTGAAACAGACCAAGAAGGCGATCGAGATATACTCCAAGCTGGCCCAGGAGTATCCCAAAGCCCCGGAGGTCGCCGGCGTTGCGCTCCTTAAACACGCTCTGCTGGTCAAGAAGACAAACCCAGACGAATCACTGAGGCTATGCGATGATGTGGCAGCCCGCTTCGGCCACGCTGACGTCGCCGCGGAGGCGCTCATCGTCGCGGCCGAGGTGCTCATAGACAGGAAGCGGTTTGGGACCGCCAGAGAGCGGCTGGCGAAGGCCACGGAACTGGGTGTCCCAGCGGATAAGAAGGCCTACCATGCCTACCTCCTGGGCTACTCGTTCTTCTTGCAGGACAACTTCAAACGAGCCGCATCAGCGCTTATGCGAGTCCGTTACCTGTATCCCGATTCCAAATGGGCGGCAGAATCTCTCCTTCTGGCTGGCAAGAGCCTGCTCAAGCTCGAGCAGCCGGGCGAGGCGCGAAAGGTCTTTGCGGCTGTCATAAGAGATTATCCCCAGGCGACCGAAGCTGTCCGGAAGGCCGAGGCCGCGCTCAAGTCGCTCCCCAGCTCTGACTAGCTGATGTTGGCCGAGTTTGCCCGTCGAGATTCCCTCATCGGCCTCTTGGGGGTGCTCGTTCTTGCGCCTCAACTTGTGGGAGCGCAGGTCGGAGTGGAGCCCAGCCACAGGATCAAGAATGCAGGGCTGAGACCCGTGGCCGAGCGACCTTTTCGGCCGGCCCCATCGCCGGCCATTATCTACGACTTCGCCGAGTCCTTATTTCGGGACAAAGACTACGAGACAGCCGCCATCCAATATCGCCTTCTGCTGCACCTTAAGCCCGATTTCGAGCTGTCGGCGCGGTGCAGGATCAAGACCGCTCTTTGCTACATTATGCTCGGCAAATTCGACGAGGCGCAGACGCGGCTTGGCGAGATGCTAAGCGATGAGACCCTCTTAAAGAGGTGGGACGAGTTGTCGCTGTGGCAGGCCGTCTGTTTTCTCAGCGAGAGGGACTACGTCGGTGCTTTAGCGCGGCTGACTGTGCTTTCCCGAGATGCGAGGGCCCCTGACGTCCGAGCCTATGCGTCGTACCTTTTGGCCTGGACATTCCTTTCGCTGGGCGATTGGGCTCAGGCGGCGAGAGTTTTCACGAGGTTATCCCGCGCATCGAGCGAGGCCTCAGCGCTCGCTGGGATTAAGATGGAAGTGCTTGCGGAGGCGGCAGCGAGCGGTAAGTTGCTCCAACAGAAATCGCCCGTGGTCGCCGGCCTCTTGAGCGCCTGTGTGCCAGGAGCCGGGCACTTCTACTGTCGCAAGTTCAGGAACGGCGGTGTGGCCTTCGTCCTTAACGCGGCGTTCGTAGCCGCGTCGGTCGAAGCTTTTCACAAGGATGTATATGTGGGCGGAGCAATCGCATCGTCAGTTGCATTGGTGTTTTATTCTGGCACTATTTACGGTGCTGTTAATGTGGCTCACAAGTTCAACAGGACAAGACGTGAGCAGCTACTGAGCGAGATGAGGCGGAAGTTTGGCGATGAGAGATTGCTTTTGATAGACAGGCTTTACAGATGAGCATGCGCATTAGGGGAATGCTACCTTTAGTGAGTCGCATGAAACGAGGAGACAGCGGATGATCGACTACTTGATTGCCGGCGGGCCTGTCATGATCCCAATCGCGATATGCTCGGTGCTGTCCCTGGCCTTAATTATCGAGCGGTCCTTGGCCTTAAGAGACGTGCGGATCATTCCTCTGGCCTTCATTCGTGAGGCGAAGCGGCTGGTTTCGGCTGGCAAGGAGGACGCGTTGCTTGAGCTTTCGAGAAAGAGCCGGACGCCGATAGCCAAGGTGATCCACACCACGATTCTATCGCGCAATCTGCCGAGCGATACGCTCCGGGAGGTAGTGCAGAGTGTCGGCAAGGACCAGGCGAATAAGCTCTCGCGGTATCTGATGGTGCTGTCAACCATAGCAAGCATTGCTCCTCTTCTGGGCCTTCTCGGGACTGTAACGGGGATGATCAAGGTCTTCAGCATCATCTCCAGCAAAGGCGTAACCAATCCCTCCGACCTCGCCGGCGGCATCTCCGAGGCGCTGCTGACGACGGCAGCCGGACTTGTAGTCGCCATCCCAACGCTCATCGCCTACAGCTATTTCTTCAAACGGACAAACACCTACGTTTTACGTATGGAGGAGATAACATTGGGGATCGTCTCGAGGCTCTCGCGGGACAAACAAGGGCGAGAGAGCCAGCAACGGGAGGGCGCATTGGAGGTGGATGACTGGATCAAGATCGACAGAGGAGATTAGGCGGTCAATGCCCCCCGCATCCCCCCGATTTGCCGCTGGGGAAACGCTCCTGAACAAAACTGTTGACAGGGGTTGGCCATGTTCATAGAATTCGGCGGAAAGCCGAACTCAAGCTATAATAGCCTAATAGTTGGGTAACGAGATTGTTAACTGGGGGCTTTTTTGAGCTTAATCAGTGTTGCTAGGTTGCTCTCGCTGGGGCGGTGAGCATTAACCATATCACTAACTTGACAGGAGACTTTTCGGTGAAAGACCAGTTTTTTCGTTTGTTCGTCCTGTTCTTGGGATTGTTCTTAGGTCTCGTTTTTTCGATGCCGGCCCAATGCGGAATAACAGGCATCATTAAAGGCGAGGTCAGGGACACCTCAACCGCAGAGCCACTTCCCTTTGCCGACATCTTGATATCCGGTCCCGCACTTCTTAAACCCTATGCCTTCTCGGCGGACAAGGATGGCAAGTTTGTTAGGGCTGGCTTGCCGCCAGGAACATACACGATAGAGGTGGTTTACATTGGCTATCTGAAGAAGAAGATCACGGATATAAACGTTACAATGGATAGGATCGCTGTTGTCAAGGTTCAGCTGAAGCAGCGTGTGGCCCTGGAGAAAGAGGTCGAGGTCATCGCTCAAAGCCCCTTGATCGAGAAGGAGGTCTCGGGCACTTCTGACGTCATTGAAGGCGACTATATCGAGGATATGCCCATCGAGGGTCGCGCCTATCAGAACGCACTGAAGATACTTCCCGGCACGCTCGTCGATCGCGACCAGCAGATTCACATGAGGGGCGGCCGGACTGGCGAGGTCGGGTTCAAAGTAGATGGGATGAACGCTCAGGACCCCGTGACCGGCGGCTATGGCACAAACGTCAACATGAACGCTGTCGAGAAGATGGAGGTCATCACCGGCGGCTACGACGCGGAATACGGTGGCAATATGTCAGGTATGGTTAATGTCGTAACCAAGAGCGGAACCGACACATTCCATGGTGATGTCCATTACAACTATGAGAACAGCGAGCTGGACGGCGTCCCGTATGAATGGCGGTCATACAACCCGGGCATTACGTTAAAAGGCCCGGTGATTCCCGAGAAGCTCAACTTCTTCATTTCGCTGGAGGTCGAGGACAACAAGAGAATGTTCCCGGCCGCTGACTGGCCTCAGGACGATTTCGCGGCGAGCACGTGGAAGGAGCTTGGCGGGATGGCGAAGTTCACTTGGCAGGCGACGATTGATGACAAGTTCGTTTTTCAATACTTTTTCAACACGGTTGAGACCAGGGGGGGCTCTGACTGGATAGAGCCCGTCCACATGCCCACCATGAGGTTTGACTACAACTTCTTATCGGTCAGCCATACTCACACGTTCACCCCCGAGCTGGTCCTTGAATCGTTCCTGGGCGCGGGGAGGCAGTATCTTGAGGCGAAGGTTGAGGACAAGGACTGGCACGACTACGAGCCATTTGCGGGTGTCGTTTTATGGGAGGAGGCCCTCTTCCGTTTTGACAAGCAATATGGGGGCAGGGGTGATTATCCCAACTGGCAGTGGCGTGACGTCGATATCGGTTATTTCAGCACAAACCTGACATGGGTCAAGGACGACCACGTGTTTAGGGCCGGCACAAGCGTCAACTACATCCATTATGATGGCGAGCTCGTTACTGTCCCATATTACTTGATAATGTCTCCGGATGCCTGGTCGCCCAATCCCGGGCAGATCAGCTTCTATCGCAAACGGCATTTCTTCATGGACGCGGACACGTGGACAACTAACTATGGCGGCGCCTACGTTCAGGACAGATGGAGCCTCGACGAGAAGTATGATCTTCCTATCTTTCTGAATTATGGGCTGCGCTTTGACTGGCAGGAGGCGAACGGTGGGTCGGAGTTCTCCCCGCGAATGGGGATCACCTATACGCCGGATGATAAGACGAAGCTCCGGTTCGAGTATGGATGGTTTTTCCAGGTCATCCCGCTTATGGATGCGATGGCCCAGCCAAGTGATTACGTAAATGAGTATGGGGCGAGGTCTTCCCTGGAGGGAACTTTGACTTTCGACTCCTACAAAGGAGCAGCCGGGCTCTCCAACCCGATCAACAAGTCCTTTGAGTTTGGCCTGGAGCGTGAGGTATTTCCGGACATTACGCTCGGACTAACCTATTATCAGAAGGATATGCAGGATCTGCTCCAAAACGTGGACGTCAATCCTGACCCCGCGATCTACGAGTGGCAGATGATGAACGTGGCTGGGGCGTGGTCCCGAGGGGTCGAGGTCAAGGTCAAGAAAGCCTTCAGCAAAGCCTTTGAGGGCCGACTCTCCTACACCTATCAGGAGGCGAAGTCAATCGGTGTGGACAATTATGGGAAGATGACCGGCAAAGAGGCCTGGCTGGACTGGGACCTCCGCCACATGTTGGCCGTTTCGTTCAACGCGGAGCTGCCTTACAACATATACTTGAATGGGATTTACAGCTGGAACTCTGGCTATCCTTATACATCGGAGTATTTGGTTAGGGACGAGGAGACTGATCAGCTGACGCGCGAGCAAGACAAAATCAACGAGCATCGCGAACCATTTTACAGCACTTTCGACTTGACAGTGATGAAAGAGTTCAAGGTTCGAGATTACACATTGACCATGATGGTGCAGTCCTACAACCTGTTTGACCATCGTAACGTATCATACATGGATGTCCTGAATGACGAACCTCAGGGATACGGTGCTGGGCGACGGCTGGTGTTCGGCATGAAGTTTGAGTTCTAGGGGTCTAGGGGGCCTGAAACGCCTGACACTTGACCGAGGGTTATGATCGAGTTGTTCTGGTGACTGCGAGATTCTGTGTTCCCGGCTAATCGGCGAGAATATATACGGCGAGAGGAAGCTATCAAAAGAGCATTAGGGAGAAACTTAGTGAGAGAACCGAGCACATTAGGCCCGGGGTCGCCAATAAAAACGTCATTGGCTCTGCTTTGCGCCTTACTGCTTCTGGCGTGCTATTGCTGGGCACAGGCGCCTGGGGAGGTTGGCGAGAGCACGTCATCCGTTGGCGCGCCGCCGGGCCTCGCCTTCGGCGAGACGACAACCGCAACCTCAGCCGTGGCGACATGGACAACTGTTTCAACCACAGGCACGCCGACGACGGCAAGTCCCTCTGCCACGCCAAGCCAAGCGGCGCCGGTGGCGGAGAAGGCAGGTGGACTGGGGCTGATCAAGCTTTTCAAGAGCGGTGGGCCAGTGATGTGGCCGCTGTTGTTGTCGCTTTTGATCGGCATTATCTTCATGGTGGAGCGAGGCGTAGTGTTCTGGAAGGGCAGCATTAACGCGCGTGTGTTCATGATGCGGGTCAATACGTCAATTGACAAGGGCGATGTGAATGCCGCGATGGCCGCGTGCGATGCTAGTAGGGGGCCTATCCCGGCGGTTATCAAGGCGGGACTTCTTCGCTGGGACAAGGGCCGTAAACACGTTGAGAGAGCCATCGAGACAGTAGGTGCGGGAGCCATGTCCAAATTGGAAAGAGGGCTGCCCGTTCTGGCCAGCGTCGCCAACATTGCACCTCTGATGGGCTTTCTTGGCACGGTAACAGGAATGATAAGGTCCTTCGGGGTTATTGCGAAGGCTGGTCTATCCAATCCCGGACTCGTCGCCCAAGGTATCTCCGAGGCGCTGATAACGACCGCGTCGGGGCTGATTATCGCTATCCCGACGCTTGCAGCCTACAACTACTTCACAAGCGTTGTCGCCAAGACAGCGCTTCAGATGGATGAGAGCACGTCCCAGCTACTTGACCAACTGCAATGAGGTTCAAGCGCAGAGGCAGCATTCGGGCTAACATCCCGTCCGCCTCGATGGGGGACATAGCCTTCCTTCTCATCGTCTTCTTCATCGTTACCACCACATTCAGTGTGGATAAGACCAAGGTGAACTTGGCGGAGAGCCTCGAGCGAGAGGCTACTGTGCCCGGCGCTGCCATTATCGTCATTGATAGCGATGGCAACACATTTCTCTCTCGGGGGGACCGAAACCCCGAACTTCGGGGCATCGACGACATAACAGTGTTTGCCCTGAACCTGGTCGCGCGAGCGCCTCAGACACAGTTTACGATCAAGGCGTCGAGGGACGTGGAATACCGATATATTGACAAGGTTCTGGAGCAGCTGCGGGACGTCAATGCGCGCAACATCTCGCTGTTGACGATTCAGAGGGTACGGACTTCTGCTGGTTAGCGGAGAGCGACATGAGGTTCAAAAGCAAGCTGAAGATTGACGAGGAGATCAACTCAACCTCTACCGCTGACATAGCTTTTCTCCTCATAATCTTCTTCATGGTTACGACAGCTTTCGGGACGACTAGAGGGCTGGAGATGAGCCTCCCCAAGAAGCAGAAGGTACAGGAGGCTGCCACTACGGAGGCGGTTCTGATCGAGATAAACCGAGACGGAGGCATTAGCCTCGACGGAATGCCCTCTTCGGTCTCGGATATAAGGCCGTATCTGGAACCGAAACTCGCGCGGAACCCCAACAAGTTCGTCCTGGTAAAATCCGATCTCTCGGCCAAGTATCAGGCGCTGGTATCGGTGATCGATGAGTTGAGGCAAGCGGCTGTTAAGAACATCTCGATACCGACCCAGAGGGAGATTCAGCGATGGGGGCGATATGAGGGTGGGGGGTCATAATTGCAGGTCGCCCTTCAGCGCGGGACATCGTTTAACCGTTTATGAAGCGTATGCGAGCACTCAAGACACGTTAGCTTTATTCATCATAACTAGGAGGTTAACCATGAGACAGTTCTATCATGTGTTGTTGCCAGCTATTGCGATCATTCTGGGGACGCTCATCGCCCCTGCTGCGGTGCTCGCCCAGGAACCATCCACAGGCACTGAGCTTGCCGCCTCGGACAATCCCTTGGAGCTGATCAAGAGCTACAAGGGCGAGAAGATCGATTTCGGGCTAGACATAGTGGCCTTCAAGCTCTACGACGCGCCGGGCGCCAAGATCGAGGTTTACTACGAGATAGCGAACCCCGCGCTCGAGTTCAAGCAGATCGTCTCCGGCGAGCTGGCTACATCCTTGATCATAGCCGTCAGAATACTCGACAAGGACGGCAAGACCGTCAAGGAGGCGGCCAATCGCGGTTCGACGAGAGTAAAGAACCAGCAGGAGGCGGCCGACCCGAAACTCGCTGGGAAGTTCGTGTCGTCGTTCAACCTCGATCCCGGGCACTACGTGTTCGAGGTTGGCGTGAAGGACAACCTCAGCGGCAAGATCGGCGTCCAGAAGAGGGAGTTCGAGGTCAAATCGATAGCGAAGGGCGAGCTGGCACTTAGCAGCATTGAGTTCGCGAAAGATGTTGAAAAGGCCAAAGAAGAGGAACAATCGGGCTTTCTGAAGCCCACGCTCAACATGGTGGTTACGCCTCAGCCGAGCCGCCAGTATCGTCTTGGGGACACGCTGTCGGTGTACTTCAACGTGTACAATTTGAAGGTCGATAACGCCGGCAAGCCGCGGTTTAAGATCACCTACAAGTTCAAGCACGAGGGCGACAAGCGGATCATGCGGCAGATAGTCGAGGGCGAGCGAGTCGAGGGCGCAAACCAGAGCCATCTTTATTCATTCTCTCTAACGCCAACATACAAGGGCAGCGATAAGTCCAAGTTCAAGGTCGGCAACTACACCCTGTTCATAAAGGTCAGCGATGAGCTGGCCGGCAAGGGAGTTGAGACGAAGGAGCCATTCAAGATAGTAAAATAGATAACTATCTCCGCCGATGCCTCGTGATTCTCGTGCCAGTCCAAGCAGACTAGCAAGAACCGCAGGGCGAGGCCGATTGTTTCACCGATGGTGATCAAGTAGAACACATTGGGAATTAACCTATACATCGATTTGGGAGGGAAGTCTGATGCGTATTTCTAGCAGTCAAGCTCTGTTGTTTGGTTTGCTGGCTCTTGTGATAGCCAGCGTGTTTTGCCTCAGCCAGGCGGCGTTTGCGACGGAGGAGGAGAATGGCGGGACCTACACCGGCATCTCAAAGGACAGAAGCTGCACATGGTGGCTCGACGAGAGCAAGCAGGTCAGCAAGGATGACAAGGCCGCGATAAAGAAACTGTTCGAGGCGCTGGAGAAGAAGCTGGAGAAGGACGGCCTAGATTCCGTGAAGTTCCCCTGGAAGGCACCTGAGATAGAGGAAGATGAGGAGGTCGGGAAGGAGGAAGAGAAGAAGGAGCTAACTGACGAGCAGAAGAAATGGGAAGAGGACGAGGTCTATGAGGACCCCGAGACCTGCCCTGGCGTGATCATACCCAGCAAGGATGATCTCAACATAGCCAAGGTTGACGGCGTGCCGACTGGGACGCTGTTCGTTGTTCGCGGCACGTTCGACGACCCCCGGATAGAGGTCTGGCGGATGAAGCTGGCGAAAAAGAAGGATGCGTGGACTGTCACTGGCCGGGAGATCGAATACTCATTCGAGCGCGCGCATGTGATGTACGTGAAGAAGAACACAGCTTATACCTTCAAAGAGATCAAAATTGATCATGATCTCATGCATATCTCGATCGACGAAGGTAGGTTTTATCCGCTTTATGCCGGCACGAAGATAATCGGGGGCACGGTAATCGGCAAGGGCAAGATGAATTACAGGCCGCCGACCAAGCTGGCGAAGGATTGGGAGACGAGCCAGGAGGTTGATTCACTGAGGCGTCGAACCGCCGAGGTGACGCGCCAGAAGGGCGTCGATGAGCTCAAGGACGCCCCGCTCACAAAGATACCCTTTTATTTCGCACCTTGTAACTTTGACAAGTATGTGAAGCTCAGCGGTTTGCAGAAGTTCGAGATCACGGACAAGGGGGAGCTCGAAGAGGCCGAGAAGCTCATCAAGAGCGAGATTGACTGGTTGGCCAAAACCAACTTCGGCGTCAAACTGCCCTACAAAGGTCAGCCCGAGGGTGAAAAGCACACGTTGATGCTCTATCAGCTTCCTGACTATGACGAACTGTGCGACTTATACGTATATGGCCCTAAGTACCAATGGATTGGTTACTACGATTATCCGGCGGACCAGGGGAATCAGGAGGAAATAGGGCTTTATATGCACAGAGAGAAACGTTTTATGATAGGTGAGGAGAAAAAAGGCGGGGGCGTCTGTGCGTACAACCGGCCAGAGCAGAGGGAGAGTCTCACACGGCGCGAGGCCGAATATGAGCCCACAGAAGAGGCCCGACAGCTTGACCGAAGGATAGACATTAACATCGGTTACAAGGAGCAGACAGTTGATCTGCTGGCCAGCATGGGCGCAGTTGAGTTCTTCAACGCCCAGACCGCCATTTTTGCGAAGATCAGGGCCACACTCGAGCTTGAGATAACTAGATCAGGCGCTAGGTTCTTTCGTATCGGTGTTTCTTCTCTCGCCACCAGGCCTGCTATCCCAATGAACATCAGCAAAGTAGTGGATGACAGAGGATTGGACATCCTTCGGTTCGGGACGCTTGATCTTGTCTATCCGCCGTTAGCACTTGGCCAGCGAGTGAAATTCACGGCCGAATATGAGGGCCCGGTGTGTGCAAGGCTCTTCACCTCATCAGCCTACACTTCGGGCAATACCGGATGGGCGCCCAGCTATGGATACTTCCAGTGCACGCCCTGTGCGATCGTAATGGGTGTTCCGACACCCCATACGTCCGTCTCGGTTGGCGCAGTAGAGGAGAGATGGACCGAGGGGAACAGGAACTTCTCGCGCTGGGTGTCGGATGAATGTATCAGGATGATCGGATTCGTGTATTCAAACTACAGCGTCCGCGAAGTTGAGGTCACCAAGCCCAACGGTGAGCCGCTCAACATATCGCTCTATTACTATCCGAAGATGAGATATTACATCTCCTTGTCGGATTTTGACAGTTTCGCAGAGCGGCAAAGGTACGCAGAGGATGACGATCCGCGTAGAAGGTCTAAGAAGGATATGACCAGGATCCGTATGCAAGAACGCAGGACCATGGCCCCAGACAGCATAGTTACGGAGTTCGAGAGCATCCTTAGGTTCCAACAGGCGCTTTATACCTCATTGCCTTACCGGAAGATAGCGGCGGTCCAGTTGCCTGTGTTTAGTGGTTACGGGCAGGGCTTCCCGACCATGCTCACTCTTGACGGCACTTCATTCTTCTCGGCGGGGGATGCCGCATTACATGAGATGCACCCCGGTCGTTGGGGCGCCGAGTTCTGGTCACACGAATCCGGTCACCAGTATTGGGGGCACGTCATTATGTGGGCCAACCCGCGGGATCAGTGGTGGTCTGAGGCGTTTACCGAGCAGCAGTGCGCGATGTACATGCAGGCTTCCCGGAGTGACACGGACTACATGAGCAAGTTGAATGATTGGCGGCGTGTTGCGTTGATTATGAATGCCAAGGGCGAGGAAGCACCAATGACGCTGGGCGGTAGCCGTCTTACTCGGCTGGCGTGGTACGGGCTTTTCTACTGCAAGGGACCTTATTTCGTCCACATGATCCGCCAGATGATCGGTGACAAGGCATTCATGTCCTATGAGCGCAATCTGGTGAAATCCCTGTATTGGAAGAGAGCAACGACCAGCGACTTCGTTAACGTGCTTGAACAGACCATCGGCAAGGACAACATGCTCGCCCTGTTCGGCAAGGACAACATGCAGTGGTTCTTCGACCAGTGGATATATGGGACGGGGATCCCCAGCTATGAATACGGCTACAAGATATCCGGCAACACCGCGAAGATCAGGATCAAACACATTGACGTTCAGTTCCGGGTCCGCATCCCGATCTGGGTCTATGACAAATCAGGCGAGAAATATGCGATCCCGATTCTTCTGACTGGCGAGAAGCCGATAGAGGAGTTCGAACTCAAGCTTCGCGGCCCGGCCAAAAAGATCGTCCTTGATGAATTTGGCGCGGTTCTGACACGCAAGATCAAAAAAGTGAAGTATAGCAAGATAAAATAGAGACTTGGTCATTTGCATTCCTCCTATTCCTGGGGGGCAGTGAACGCTGCCCCCCATTTGACTCTTGCTGCCGGGTGGTTCCCACCTCGCGGCCGGAGCGCTGCCCTGGTGGTGAGAGATGTGCTGAGACGCTTTCCTATTAGGTTCTGCCTGGTGTTTCTGGCAGCGCTCTTGTGCGCAGGCTGCGGCGTTACCTACTTGGCATACGACAGCCTTGACGCATCTGGCAAGAGGACGTTCGACGAGATACGCTACGTAGCCACGGACAAGGAGCTGGGCGAGTTCGTCGAGCTGAAGCCGGGTGAGCGGGCCAAGTGGGTCCAGGACTTCTGGAAACGGCGAGACCCGACGCCGGACACACCGATCAACGAGTATAAGCTCGAACACTATAAGCGGCTGCGCTACGCTCAGAAGAAGTTCCAATGGGGCAGGAAGCCGGGCTGGAAAACCGACCGAGGCAAGGTATTCATCAAATATGGGTCTCCGAATGACGTGGAGTTGAAACCGATGGGCGACGTCGCGCTCATGGGCGGGTGGTATTCCAAGCCGTTCGAGAAATGGTCTTACGACTACATTCCCTATGTGGGGACCGACATACAGTTTCTCTTCGTCGATCTTCACATGACGGGGGACTATGAGCTTGCGGGCTCGATCAAGGATACGTCG
>DATLAJ010000156.1 GCA_035527515.1 bacterium | reverse complement strand
AGGGGCGGTTCACAAAGCGAGGCGCGACGGAACGTCAAACCGCCCAGAAACGATGGAGGGCTTTTTGATGAAGGACAAGGAGATCGACAAGATCGCACAGGCAATTGCGGCAAAGCTCGGCGAGCCGGGCGGGCCAGGCGTTCTGGGCTGCGGCGACGCAAGCAGCACGCAGAACTACGACTGCTCGAACTACTATTGTGACGGTGACACGTACGAGTGCGGCGGAGCAGGCTACTTCCACTGCGCCGAATACTACTACTTTAGATGTAGCTACACATTCTCGTGCGACAGCACTTTCAGATGTGGCTGGTACTTCACCTGCCGCGGCAACGTCGATTGCACCGGGTTCACCTGCTACCCCGCGTACAATGGGTAGAGGGCGGCAAATGAGAACGATAACGACAGTGCTCACAGTTCTTGCCGGCCTGAGCCTCGCGTTCCTGGCTCCGGGGACCTTTGCGGCGAGCGTTGGCGCTCTGCCCGTGACGCTTCACCCGAACAACGTGTTTGGTCTGGACGACGTCTGCGCGCCCCAGCTGGGCACGAGCTACCCGGACTTCGTGTTCTGTGCGGGCTCGGGTTGCGCCTGGCCATACATCGTCTTCGGCGGGAGCTACAACCAGCTCCAGTGGGCCGACTGGCAAAACAGCGTGAAGTACTACATCGTGCAGGTTGACGATTACTCGCGCTGGACCGGCGTTTGGGTGGCGGGCTGTGGCGACGTCAACAACGACGGCGACAACGACGTCTTGATCGGCGCAAGCGGCGATGTCCTGATCCACGACGAGAACTGATTCCGCTTGGGCAACGAAAGAGGGCGGTTCGTGAACCGCCCCTACACGAGGCGCGAAGAAGGGGCGGTTCGTGAACCGCCCCTACACCACACACAGCGAAGCCGGATTGACACGCTCTTGGGCGAGGCCGACAATCTCATCATTAAACCATAACATGAGGTCGGCAGCGTGAGGCGGCTTGCGAGATTTGGCAGGTATCTTGTCAAGTATTGGGACAAGGAGCTGGTGCTATTGGTCTGCGCAGGGCTATCGTCGCTCTTTGGCCTCATCGGCCCGCTGATACCGATGGCGATGATCAATTACGCTTATGACCGCCACGACCTGTTCGTCTTCAACATGCTGATCCTCGCCGGTTTTTTCACATTCGTCTTCAACGGCGTGACCGGGGCCGTGCGGGGATACACCGCCACATACGTCAGGAACATGCTGGATTTCGATCTTCGTGCCCACTACTACAAGCACCTTTTTTCGCTGTCACAGAGGTTCTTTCAGAGGCGCACTACGGGGGAGCAGATGTTCCGCCTGGGCCCGGACATAGGCGGGACGGTCAGTTTTGTGGTGGATTCGATACCCAGCGCTCTGACTCAGATCACGACGACCATCGGGGTCTTAGTGCTAACGTTCTGGTTGGACTGGAAGCTGTGCGTGCTTGCCATCGTGGCGGTGCCGCCGTTCTACATTCACTCCTATTTTTTCGGCAAGAAGCAGCAGCAGATAACGAAGGCGGTGCGCGAGAAGGAGCAGGAAATACACAGCGGGATGGCCGAGGCGTTCTCGCACGCTAAGGTGATCAAGGCGTTTTCTCGGGAGCGGTTCGAGGTGAGGCGCTATCTCAGCTTGTGGATATCGAACATCCGCCTCAGGCTGGTGTCGTATAAGATCGGCGTGATAAGCGGCTCGTCGCTCTCTGTGATGGATACCGTCATCACGACAGGCCTGACGTATTACGCGGGCTACCAGGTGATAGCGGGCCAGATGAGCCTCGGCGCGATGGTGGCGATAATGCTCTACGTGTTCAAACTGATGGGCGTCTTGAAGTCGTTTGGCGACATCTATCGCGACATTCTCGTGAAGCAGGTGTCTATGGACCGCGTGCTCGAGACGCTCGAGGCAGAGCCGGAGGTGGCCGACCGGCCGGAGGCGATAGACGTCGGCAGGATTCGGGGCGACATCGAGCTTGTTGACGTGTCGTTCGGATACGAGGCATGCCAAAGGGTGCTTCAGAATGTGTCGCTCTCACTCAAGAATGGCCAATCTCTTGGCATAGTGGGTGAAAGCGGGGCCGGCAAGAGCACGATTGTCGGCCTCATACTTCGCCTTTTCGATCCCGAAAGCGGCGAGGTGAGAATGGACGGGCGAGACATAAGAACCCTGAAGCGCGCCTCGTTCATCGACAAGGTCGGCGTTGTCCTTCAGGAGCCGTGGCTGTTCAATACGACGGTCAGAGAGAACATCGCATTCGGGAGGCCCAACGCCTCGGAAGAGGAGATCATTGAGGCGGCAGAGCTTGCCGGCGCGAACGAGTTCATCTGCGAGCTGCCGAAGGGCTTTGAGACGCAGATTGCGGAACACGGTGCGAGGCTTTCCGAGGGGCAGAAACAACGAATCGCCATCGCCCGCGCGTTGGTCCGGCGGCCCGCAATTCTGATTCTGGACGAGGCCACCTCGAACCTAAACGTCTCGCTCCAGAGGCGGATACTGATGAACATTCGCACTTGGGCGCGAACGCCAACACTCATTGTCGTCAGCCATCGCGTCACGGCCATTCAGGACGCTGACAACATCATAGTCCTAAAGGGTGGCCGCATAGTTGAGCAGGGCAAACATGCCGAGCTAATCCAGACCACTGGATACTATCTCGAGCTCTGTGCTGGCCAGGCTGACCAGCTCGCCGGAAGCACGGTCCGCAAGTCCGAGATATAGCTTATGTGTCCCCAGCGGCGCTGATTCGGGGATTAGGAGCGGGAAACTGTAGTAGCTGCCCTCCCGTGGCTCGTTGTAGGGACCGTAAGATATCGGCACTCTCTCCATCCAGGGCAGCCGGTCAGCGGAATCGTAGTCGTAGGCCGGCCCCGCCGTTCGTAATCCCAGTCGTAGCTCCAGGTGTCTGACCCATCCGACTTGCTCACCAGGCACCCATCCGAAGCATACGTGAAGGTCATGCTCAGCGTCGATGTCGTCCACTGGGTCAGCTCGTCCGCGTCGTTCAATCTCTGCATCACCTCGTCTTAGCCATGTCTTCTATTATTGTTCCGCTTGTCGGGTGGGGTGCCCCGCAAACGTCCCCACCCGATAGCATTCATAATAGCGCCATCGTTCATGTCCACCGACAACCCCGAGGGAATCCGCAATCCAGAAGCGTCCCCAGGCCGTGCTATTCCTTTTTGCCCTCATCCTGTTTCTTGGCAGCAAACACGCAGCGGAAACCCGCTCGGCATCGTTGAGGCATTGCGTAGCCTCGCGCAGAACATCTAAGCCACTTTCGGTCTGAGGAGTATGCCCCACCCCGAAGCACCTTAAAAGCGCCTGACATGGTGAATCTACCCGTGCGCCACTTCTCGCCTGTCTTCGCTTCGACAAGATATGTTCTCTTGTTTGTCAACTCAGGTCCCTGAGGGTCTATCACCTTTCCCGCCTCGGAGTGTTCTTTACAGGAAGAATAGTAATCCCCGGAATCCCAATCATGGCACCACTCCTCGGCATTGCCTATCATGTCATAAAGACCCCAACGATTGGGAGGGTAACTGCGAACAGGCTTCAGCAAGCCCCTTGGGACAGAGTCGATCGGTTCAGCTTTCATCACGAAGGTCCGTTTGTTGCTCACTGGGTCGCGCTTCACGGACGTCTGTTCTTTGAACTCAGTGGTCGTATCTCGCCCATTCGCAAGCGTCTCATCAAAGACGTCGCCCCACGGGTAAGCACTTTTGCTACCAGCCCTCGCTGCGTACTCCCATTCCGCCTCCGTTGGCAGCCGACCACCCAAGTAGTTGCAGTATGCCTCGGCGCCATACCACGTAACTACTACAGGGAAAGTCCCATCGTCCGCCTCGAGATAGCTCTTGTCCACATATTTCAGACCTGACTCGCCCAGCTCAGCGTATCTCACGCCTTTAACAACCACAGCTGTTGTAGCCGGCGCAGGCGCATCGATGAGGTTCAGGAATCTGGCGAATTGAGCACGGGTCACCTCCCGGACGCTCATCCGAAAACCTGAGACCTCGACTTTGTGCACGGGCCTCTCCGGCTCCGAACCTTCCCCGGTCATATCTCCCATCATGAATTCCCCCCCCTGTATCGCCGCGGTTTCTCCGGCCAGAAACGCCCTGTGTGACTGCCCTGCGGCAACGCCTATGAGTGCAACAACGAACAACGAAAACGCCAATCCCAGCCGTATACCACTGCTCTTTCTCATATCCCTCTCCTAACTAAGGATTTGCTGCAAACGCTAGAATCAAAACCACCGTCGATACAGCAACCAAGTAAGTCTGAAAGAAGCTCGCTCCCACGCAATGTGGCCCATGTTTGAATTTTCATCTTGTCCTGAGAGCCAGTACGCCTTAGCGCCGTCATAGAAATACTCGACCGCGAGACGGACAGCCTCCTCTCCCGTAGTTTGCTCCCCCAAGCTCTCTAATCAACTCCCTTCGTTACAGAAACGTGGGGACCCGCAGCCGAGCCCCCACACAATCTACGCGACTATTGACGATCCTTGTCTGTTGGGAAGACAACCCGGAAGCCCGCAACGCACTGATTCTGGCCCGCATGCCCCCTCGAGGCACATCGCAGCCAAGTTTCATCGGAAACATTCGAACCCCCGCGCACTACCTTGGCGTTTGGTGGAAGATGAGCTGTGAAGTGTCCACCAGTGCCTGTGTCGCCCTTAATGGCCGTACTCGGTGTGTCGGGACCCTTTGGATCCTGAATGCCGTCAGGGCAGCTCGATTGGCAAAGGGAGTAGTAGTCGGCCCCGAACCAGTCCTGGCACCATTCCAATGCGTTCCCTATCATGTCGTAGAGTCCCCACTTGTTTGGCGGGTAGCTCCCCACAGGCTCTAGCCGGCGAGATGAGATTGTTTTATCTGCCTGGGCCACATACGTCC
>DATLAJ010000155.1 GCA_035527515.1 bacterium | reverse complement strand
TGGGAGATGGTTCTCAAGCAGTCGCGGTATGGGAGTTTTCTCGCCTGTTCAGGCTATCCCGATTGTCGGAACACAAAGCCTGTCCGAATAGACAAGCAGACCGGCGAGATGGTCGTCGTGAAAATGGAAGAGGTGAATGAGACTTGTCCGAGGTGCGGCTCGAAGCTGCTCATAAAGCTCGGTCGGAGCGGAAAGTTTCTCGCCTGTTCTGCATATCCCAAGTGCACGTTCACTAAATCGATCAGCATCGGTGTTGCTTGCCCTCAGAAGGGATGCGAGGGTTACATCACCGAGAAAAGGACCAAAAGGGGCAAGATATTCTACGGATGCAGCAACTATCCCAACTGCAAATTCGCTGTTTGGGACAAGCCAATATCCCAAAAATGCCCGCGGTGCGACGGCTTGATGATAACCAAGTATGAGAGAGGCTCTGACCGTCCGACCTATATATGCATCAACAAGAACTGTGGTTACAGGACTTCCGAGATTGACGAGAAGGATGAAGCAGAGGACGACAGCTGAGCCAGGCAGTGTCTCGTAGCTTTAGGAATGCCTTCAACGAATGAACCCGCTGACGCGACTCGCCAGGACAGGTTACTACCAGTTCTTCTCCACCATCTCGAAGATTATTCTCCCTGACACAACACGGCTTTCTGCCCTCGGGTCGCTTCTGGGCAATATACGATACCACGTGGGTTACGTAGGTAAGATGCGATCGAGACGTTCGTATCTTCATTATCTGCGAGAAGCACTACCGCACCTTCCAGAAACCAAACGACGTGAGATACTGAGGCAATTCTGGATCGACCATGAGAAATCATTTCTCGATCTGTTCCTGATTCCCATGCTTACAAAGGAGAATATCGACGATTTCGTCCAGTTCGACGGGCTTGAGGTCCTCGACGAGTGCCTCGCCCTCGGGAGGGGCGTCGTTCTCGCTGTCCCACACTTCGGCAACCCCAGGTTTTTGCATATCGCCCTCGCCATAAAGGGCTACCCGATGAACGTGATCTCCTCCAGATATGAGGAGGCGTCGGAGAGTGTCAGACGGATTCTGCTCGGGCCTTCGCTCAAATGGCACAAGGTGGGACATCCGGACATGTCTCCTCGATGGATGTTTGCGGCCCTCCGGCAGAACGAAATACTTCAGATATCCCCTACCGCGTTTGGCTCGTCGAAAGGCTGCTGGATAACCTTCTTGGGCGGCAGAACAATGGTATCTACCTCGCCCGTGAGGCTAGCTCTTTCCACAGGCGCAGCGCTCGTGCCAGCCTTCATCTCGCGACCGCAAGGCTATCGGCACCGCATCGAAATAAAAGCGCCTCTTGAGCTCAAACATGACAATGACCGACAACGGATCGTGCAATCCACCACCGAGAAGCTCATGAAGATAGTCGAGCAATACGCAGCCCATTATCCCGAGCAGTTCTCGTGGATGTGGTTCGTGATCCGCCGTCAGCAGGCCGAGGGTCTTGCCGCGGGCGAATAGTAGGCCGAGGTCGCTTTCTCAGCAACGACGGCAAGCGAAGCTATCCTTTAGCTGAACACGAATCGGCACGCTTGCTTGGCATTGCTCTTGGCACGTTGCAACAGCTGTGCTAATTTCGGTTTGCTCAGTTCAAGTGTTCAAGTGGGTGAGATGTGAGACTGGTCGTTTTACTCGTTTGCATTGTGATTATGCTTCAGCCACTGATTGGCTGTAGGAAGCCATTCGCGCCAAAGGCCCCAACGCTTGACGCCGCATTGGCGCTTTACGAGGCAGGCGAATTGGGAAAGGCACGAGCCGAGGTCGAGCGGGCTCTCGAGAGGCAACTCAGCCCCCATCTGCGTGCTGAGGCCTTTCTCCTTGACGCTAAGGTCCTGTTGGCTATGGGCGATTTTGACGGGGCAATCTCAGCGATTGAATGGGTCCACGAGCCACCTCCGGACCTCAAAGCGGATGCCGACTACGTCCTTGCCAAAGCGCTGATATTCTCCGGCCATATTGACCTAGCCAGCCGCCTGCTCTCCTCCATTGAGGCATCTGGACAACAAGACGTCGTGAAGTTGAGCCTGCTCAGAGCATTCTTGGCCACCAGGTCGCACCAATGTGAGAAAACGGTCAGGATAGCGGACGCAATCATAAGCTCCTCTGAGGGCAACTTGCGTGCAGAGGGCCAGTTTGCGAAAGGCTTTTGCCTGTATGAATCGAGGCAATTTGACGACGCCTTGAACCTCATGACGCAGGGGATAAAAGGCCTGCGCCCGGGCTATGAGCGTTACGTTGCAGCATTCATTGCTGGCCACTGTGCAGATGCCCTTATGCATTATGCAGATTCCGTCACCTACTACATGGCCGCGCTGGACGAGCTCAGGAACGTTGCCAAGCCGGACGATCTCAAGGCATCG
This sequence comes from bacterium, assembly GCA_035527515.1. Taxonomy (NCBI): domain Bacteria; species bacterium. The sequence continues at coordinate 31,744 of DATLAJ010000155.1, read as the reverse complement.
GTCGAATCTTCCATTGAGCGGGTGCTGTTGTCCAAGCTGGGCCGAGACCAACTCAGAGCCATTATCGACCAGTTCGGCGTCAGATTCCCGGCTGACATCGCCACGTTCGCACTTGCAAGGCTCCTCATCCGGGACGGTGAGCAATCTGAGGCGGAAGAGATGCTGGCCAAGTTTCCGGGGCAATTTCCGCAGAGCGCGTTTGCCCCCAAAGCAGCAGATGTACACAGAATGATCGTGATGGGAATGCTCGGCGACCCCGGTCGCGTCGGCCTCATCGCCCCGCTGAGCGGCGACCTTAGCGATTTCGGACGGCAAGTGCTCTTGGGCGCCAAAACGGCAATCTCCGATTACTGTGCCGCCTCCGAGGCCAGTGTGTCTCTCATCGTTCGCGACAGCGGAGGCGATCCGGATGTCGCGGCAGAGGCGTTCATCGATCTCGCTGAGAACGAGAAGGTCATCGCCGTGATAGGGCCGGTCCTGAGCAAATCGCTGAGAGGTATCTCGGCCCTGGCAACCGAGTATCGGATGCTCGCGCTATCTCCCTCCGCGTGCGGCGCTGGCGCCACTGAGGCGAGCCAATACGTGTTCAGGAATTGCGTGCCGCTCTGGACGCAGGCTCGAGCGATCGCACAGTTCGCTGTCAGGCGGCTTCATCTCTTGCGGATCGCGGTTTTGATGCCAGAGAAGCAATATGGGACACTGCTTGCGGATTCTTTTATCAAAGCGGCCGAGAGCGCGGGCGCCAAGATCATCTTCATCAAGAGCTACCCACCGGGCGAGATGGATTTCAGGGAGCGCCTTTCTGGGCTTTGCGAGCTCGAGCCCGAGGCGATATTCATCGCCGACTACGCCTCCCAAATCTCCGTCATGGCGCCTCAGATACAATACAGCAATATCCACGACGTGGTGCTTCTTGGCTGGGACGGATGGAACTCGCCCTCGGAGCTTGGGCCGGTCCTCGGCCAGCTCGAGGGCGCCTTCTTCGTCTCAGGATTCTGGCTCGCTGACAAGACGACGAGGGCGGGCGAGCTTCACCAAAGGCTTCTTCTGGAACAGAACATCGATTGCTCTCCGCTCATTGCGCAGAGCTACGACGCTGCATCGATCGTGTGCAAGGCGCTTTTCAGGGGTGCTTTTTATCGGCAGGACCTTCGCGACGAGGTGTCCTGGCTTGAGTTCCGCGGCGTTCTCGGCCGCTACGGCTTCACGCCGCACGGGCAGGCCGCCCGACCTCTTAACGTCCTCACCGTCGCCAACGGCCAGATAGTCAAGGTCTGCGACATCGAGGTTGAACAATCTCGCTAGCCTTACGTTTGAGCTGATTCGGGGCTGTTTCAGCTGAAATAAGTTTCGTAGCGCTTGACATTCTCACACGATTTGATCGTACTCATGGTCGGTATTTGAACGGCGCCGGACCTTCAATGGTCGGTCATCGCCCAGAATCGCAGAGCTGACAATGATTGGTCTGACACAGACGAGCGTCCATTCAGGCAGTTGGCGTGACATTTTCGCTGGGCTTAGGTCTTTTGCAGAACCTAGGAGGTAATTATGAGGCCTTGTATCTTTCTCACCGTCTTTTTCGCAGTTATAGCATCTGGTGGTCTTAGCCTATACGCGACGGAGTATCACGTGAATCAGGACGGGAGCGGGCCAGTCCAACTCGATGCTGAACTAGAAGCAGGTGCCGCCCAGTGACTATTGATGCACAATATGTGTATGAGGGCCTGCTACGCCACGGTTTTTTCCCAGAGATCAAGGCGCATCGCGACGACATCCCTCCGGCGATCAACAGCAAAGGCTTCACCGCTGATGTTGCCAACAAGCTGGTAGCAAAAGGCCCGAATCAGAGGAGACGTGACGGATATGATCAAATCGAATTCCGAACAACCCGTTTCAATAACGTATTACGGCTGATGCATATCCCGCATCCCTATCCGTTTGCCTGTTTGTGCGAGTGTATTCGTGACAATTGGCAGAGATTAAGCCACATCTGCAACAACCAGCACAGCCAGATCAAACCGGGCCGTCATGACGACGACCGGGTGCTGGTTATCAGTGGTTACGACGTTGGGCGCGTCGTGGTCATGGACAAGGAGAGATTCCCACAAGACATCGCACAGCATCTTCTTATGTCCTGCGGTGCCCGGTACATGGCGGAAGCGGATGTGTCTTCGTGCTTCCCCTCCCTCTATTCTCATGCAATTCCCTGGGCCTTGGTTGGTCACGACGTAGCTAAAAGCAATCGAACGCGGAGCGTGTGGTTCAATCAACTTGATCACTGCCAGCGCTACCTAAAGCGCAATGAAACGCAAGGAGTGCCGATAGGCCCGGCAACATCCAGCATTATGAATGAAATCATCCTTTTTAGGGTTGATGAAGCGCTCGCGAAGAAGAAATATCGCTTTCTCAGGTTCATCGACGACTACAAGTGCTACTGCAAAACGCGAGAGCGAGCAGAGCAGTTCATACGAGACCTTGAGAAGGAGTTGTGCAATTATTTGCAGCAGCTCAACGCAAAGAAGGTCTCAATTGCGGAGTTGCCGATACCGTTCAAGAGCACCTGGATCTCAGAGCTGTTGATGCGCTTGCCCAACGACAAAGATGAAGTCTCGGCGAGGAAGGTTTCTGATTTCCTTGAATACGCTCTTGTTCTTCAGAAGTCATGTCCTGATGGAAGTGTTTTGAAATATGCTGCGCGCAGCCTTGTGGGCAAGGTGAATGAGCTGAACATCCAAGTATTTGTCGAGTATCTGATTCAAGTCGCGTTCCACTATCCTGTCGTGCTTCCCCTGATCTGCGAAGCTCTGAGCAAATACGTGGTGCCCGTCAAGACAGAAATGTTGCGGGTGTTGCGGGAGCTTCTACGCAGACATCTGGAATTTCGTCGGTCGGATGCTGTGTGTTGGAGCATATACCTCATGTTCCTTCTTCGCCAGAAGATCGGCAAGAAACTAGCCAAAGAGATCGTAAATTCAGGTGATTGCATGGCAATGGCGATGATGCTCTCCACCAACAAGTTCAAGAACTTGGTAATCAAATTCGTGGAGAACCTCGCTGGTAAGCATCCCTATGAATTGGACAAGTATTGGATTCTCATCTATGAGCTGACCCGGCAAGGGGACCTGAAGTCGACCGACTTAGAAGGGTACTTCAATTCGACCAGGCTAAATGTGCTCAAAGATGAGGGTGTGGCCTTCGTGGAAACTGCATCACTCAGAGGACTCGATCGTGAGCCAGTCGGCTTTGTGGAGAAGGCGAAATGAGTGTGGATGGCAGCTTGATGGTTCATAGCATTGACAAAGCGGCGATGAGCGACCAGTATGAGCGGCGAGAGTCACGAGGCTTTGCTCCGGAAGCTGCTTTAGGAGGAGATACGGCTGAGAGATTCGGAGCAGATTATGGGGAGAACAGCTTGATGGACAGGCATGGACGCAATGAAGATGGTGGACAGGACAGACGGGTTGGCGCGGGGCGAGAGCCACTGATTCCGAAGCACGGAGGTTATCGGAAGCTTAAGAGTTTTCAGATTGCGCAGCTTGTCTATGATGTTACAGTTCGATTCTGTGACCGTTATATCGATAGGAAAAGCCGCACCCACGACCAGATGATTCAGGCAGCGCGTTCCGGTGTTCAGAATATCGCGGAGGGTAGTGTCGCCAGCGGGACTTCGAGGAAGATGGAATTGAAGCTAACCAACGTGGCGCGAGCGAGTTTGGAGGAGCTGCGGTTGGATTATGAGGATTTCTTGAGGCAGCGAAACATGAGGCTCTGGGATCGAGATGATCCCCGCCGGAAGAGGCTGCTGGCGCGGCGCTGCACGACGGCGGATAGGGTAGCGGAGTGGGTGAAAGAGGTTCATGGACTGCATGGACAGGATGGACAGGATGGACAGTCCATGGGGTCCATATCGTCCAGAGAATCCTCCTATCCCGAGATAGCAGCTAACGCGGCATTGGTCCTGATCGGTGTGGCTGGCGCTTTATTGGACCGGCAGGTCGCCTCTCAGGCCGGTGCTTTTGAGCAGGAGGGCGGCTTCACAGAGCGGCTTTATCGGATCCGAAAGAGCAGGAGGAACATCGGATGAGTCTTCCTTTCACCGAATCGGCCGTTGAGAAAGCCGCTCTCTCGGTTGAGAGCACTTCGCTACGCGACCCTACACGGCGAGGAGATTGCCCCCGGTGAGCCGAACGCTGAGCGAGACGACTTCGGTGAGCTCATTCTTGCGGAGCGGTTGAGGGACGCGCTTTGGCCGCTGAATCTGAGGCTTCCCGACGAGGCGTGCGAGGAGGCCTTCCGGAAGGTGAGTCTACTTGACTCGCCATCGGTGGTCGAGAACAACCGTGCCTCTCACAAGATGCTCATTGATGGCGTGCCGGTTCAGTGCTGACTCGAGGACGGTTCGATCGGTCTCGACGCCATCCGAAATCTACTCGCATGGGGATTGAAGCAGGGCGGTGAGGGCGGTGAGGCATTGCCCCATTCCGCTTTGCCTTTCTGACCTCTTGACCGTTTGGCCCGTTTCCCAAACGGGGGACATTTCCCCGGCGGTTGACCGCAGGGGGAGGCGGTTGCTATACTCTCTGGCCTTATGAATGAGCTGGTTGGGATCATATCCGAAGTAAAGAACTTCCTGCGATTGCAGGCAGAACTTGGGGCGAAGACATATCCTAAAGAGGTTCTGTCAGTGCTGCCACGGGGGAGAAGATCGTTTGAGGAGCTTGAGCAAGAGGCTTTTAACTGCACGCGTTGCCGGCTGAGCGAAACGAGAAACAAGGTAGTTTTCGGGGCGGGAAACCCGAAGGCTGACCTCGTGCTCGTCGGCGAGGCGCCGGGCGGGGAGGAGGACAGGCAGGGCATCCCGTTCGTTGGTCGGGCAGGAATGCTTTTGACCAAGATTCTCAAATCAATCGACTTCGAGCGTGATGAGGTTTACATAGCTAACGTTCTGAAGTGCCGTCCGCCGGAGAATCGAGACCCGCTTGCGGATGAGGTCGAGGCGTGCGAGCCATATCTGGTTGAGCAGATTGCAGCGATCAAGCCGAAAGTCATCTGCGCACTCGGCGGTCATGCCGCCAGGACGCTCTTGAAGCTTGGCCCCAGCACGTCTATCAGCTCGCTTCGGGGCGTTGTGCACGATTACCGGGGAGTGCCGCTGATCGCAACTTACCATCCCGCCTACCTTCTGCGTTCACCCAACAAGAAGCGGGACACGTGGGAGGATGTGAAGTTCCTGCGTCGGCTTTATGATAGCCTGAAAGAGGGGGGCTAGAGATGACTGAGCAGCAGGCACTTACGGATTTTCAGAAACAAATAATGGAAAAAATCGCAAAGAAGGTCATTAGATGGCACGCGACCGTTCCTGCGATATTAATGCTTGAATCGATGAAGCCGCTGAACTTCGTGGGGAGCCAATTTTTGGTGGCAATTGGACCTTTTGCGGACGTGTTGTTCAATCCTGATGAGTACGAGCAGTTCGCTCTTGCAATGGAGAGGCGTGAGAGCGTGGAATATCTCTTGCAGCGGATCGAGGCGCTTGACGCGGAGTCAAGGCAGGCAGAGAAAGCAGCGCGCAGTCGCGCAAAGGAGCTTCGGAGGAGGAGTCGTGCCGAGCGCCGAGCCAAGAGACTTGAAACCAAGCCTCCCGATTAAGTGCGATTGACTAGTGTGCACCTAGCAGTATAATCCTCGCCACCGGATTGTTAGATCATAAGGATTAGATATGGGTAAGATTATTCCAGAGGAAGTGCGGTCGATTTTGGCTACCGACTGCGGTAGCACGACAACGAAGGCGATACTCATAGAGAAGCACGACGGGGAGTATCGCCTGATCGTTCGTGGGGAGTCGCCAACCACGGTCGAGTCGCCGTTTGAGGACGTTACGATGGGCGTTTTGAACGCCATCGCCGAGGTTGAGGAGCTCGCGGGGCGGAGGATACTTGACGGGAACAAGATAATCTCGCCTCAAAGAGACGAGCAGGTCGGGGTTGACATATACATCTCGACGTCGAGCGCTGGTGGGGGTCTTCAGATGATGGTGGCTGGGGTGGTCAAGAGCATGACGGTGGAATCGGCTGAGCGTGCGGCGCTTGGAGCCGGGGCGATCGTCATGGACGCCATCGCGTCGAACGACGGACGTCGGCCTCACGAGAAGATCGAGCGCATACGCCAGCTTCGGCCGGACATGATCTTGCTTTCGGGCGGGATTGACGGCGGGACGGTCTCGCATGTGGTAGAGATCGCGGAGCTCATCGCGGCGGCGGACCCCAAACCTCGGCTCGGGATGTCATATCGATTGCCTGTTATCTATGCCGGCAACAAGGACGCAAGGGGCGAGATAACTCAGCGCCTCGGCGAAAAGACGGACCTTTCGATCGTCGATAACCTTCGGCCGGTGCTTGAGCGAGAGAACCTCATCCCCGCTCGGAACAAGATCCACGATTTGTTCATGGAACATGTAATGGCCCAGGCTCCGGGCTACAAGAAGCTCATGGGTTGGACTCATGCTCCGATCATGCCGACTCCGGGCGCGGTGGGGAAGATAATTGAGACGATAGCGAAGCTCGAGGATATCCAGGTCGTTGGCGTTGACATCGGCGGCGCCACGACTGACATTTTCTCGGTGTTTTCGGGCGTTTTCAACCGAACCGTTTCCGCCAACCTCGGCATGAGTTACAGCGTGTCAAACGTTCTGGCTGAGGCGGGCATTGAGAATGTGATGCGGTGGATTCCGTTCGATTTGGAGGAAAGAGACCTAAGGAATCGGATCAAGAACAAGATGATCCGCCCGACAACGATACCTCAGAGCCTTCAGGAGCTAATCATCGAGCAGGCGATCGCCAGAGAGGCGCTACGGCTTGCTTTCGAGCACCATAAGTCGCTTGCGGTCGGCCTGAAGGGTGTTCAGCAGGAACGGACGATTTCCGACGCTTTTGCGCAATCTCGAACGGGCGGAACGCTAGTGAATATGATGAGTTTGGACATGCTCGTCGGCAGCGGAGGCATCCTGTCTCATGCGCCTCGTCGGCATCAGGCGGCACTAATGATGATTGACGCGTTCCAGCCGGAAGGGATCACACAACTTACTGTCGATAGCATTTTTATGATGCCACAGCTTGGTGTTTTGTCCACGTTGCATGAGAGGGCGGCGACTGAGGTCTTCGAGAAGGACTGTTTAATTCATCTTGGCACGTGCATAGCAGCGAGGGGCACAGGCAAACCAGGGACTCCATGTATGCAGGTTTCGGCTGATCTGCCGAGCGGAGAGCATAGGGAGGTCTCGCTCAGTCTGGGCGAGATGTATCTGCTGAACGCGGCTGTCGGTGAATCGGCTCAACTGAAGGTGAGTCCTCACAAGGGATTTGACGTTGGCGCCGGGCCTGGCAAGTCGCTCACAGCCAAGGTTAGCGGCGGCGTTGTCGGCATCATCCTCGATGCACGGGGCAGGCCCATTGTCCTGCCTGGGAACAAGCCAGAAAGGGTGCGAAAGCTTCAGGAATGGCAGAGAGCGCTCTCGGTTTATCCAGAATACTCTTTCTAAGGTAGTAAGGGAGTAACGTTTTGGCTCACGCATATACACCGGGACTCAAAGTAGTCGAGAGGACGATCATAAGGAAACGGCGTATCCTCCCTCTGAAGGGCGAGGTCCTGGTCCAGAAGGGGCAGGCTGTTAAAGCGGAGGACGTGGTCGCCAAGACTGACCTTCCCGGCAACGTCTATCCGGTGAACGTCGCCAACATCTTGGGCATCGTCCCGGAGGATATAGACCGCTTCATGCTTATCGAACAAGGAGGAAAGACCAAAAAGGGCGAGCCGATCGCGATGTCCAAGGGGTTTTGGGGCTTGTTCAAATCAGTTTGTGACTCTCCGGCCGACGGAACGATAGAGAACATCTCTAAGGTAACGGGCCAGGTTCTGGTTCGTGGGGCGCCGATGCCTGTCTCGGTAGATGCCTACCTCGACGGCACTGTTGTCGAGGTGATCGAGCAGGAGGGCGTGGTAGTCGAGACACAAGGCGCCTTTGTGCAGGGGATTTTCGGCATAGGCGGAGAGGCATGTGGGACTATTCGGATGGTCTGCGATTCGCCTGGGGATGTGATGGACAGAAGCTCCATCCCGGACAACTGCAAGGGTCAGATACTTGTGGGCGGCTCGCTCGTAACCAGCGACGCGATAAAGCGCGTCATTGAGCTCGGGGCGCTTGGCATAGTGGTTGGTGGCCTGGCCGACCAGGACCTGCGGGACTTCCTTGGATACGACATAGGTGTTGCGATAACCGGCTCGGAGCGGCTGGGAGCAACGCTGGTCATCACAGAGGGTTTTGGCAAGATCAACATGGCGGAGAGCACGTTTGGGATATTCAGGTCCAACGAGGGAAGGCGTGCCTCGATCAATGGTGCGACGCAGATTCGCGCAGGCGTGCTGCGGCCTGAGGTCGTGATACCTCGCGACCTGGGCGACTTCGAGCAGCCTGATGTGGGTGAGGCGGCCTCGGTGGGTTTAGAGGTTGGCAGCGAGATCAGGGTGATCAGGGATCCCTATTTTGGCCGGCTTGGTAAGGTTATCGGCCTGCCGCCGGAGCTCAGAAAATTGGAGACAGAGTCAGAAGTCAGAGTTCTAGAGGTGAAGCTCGACGATGGCGAAAAAGCAGTTCTTCCGCGAGCTAACGTGGAGATGATCGAGCACTAAAGGCCGGCCACCCAAGTGGCGATGTGCGGGCGCCCGCACTCGACTCGCGGGGATATTGCGGCCCGCACTGTTGCAGTAGGTTTGTTCCAAGCCATCCATCCTTCTTGCTACACGATCCCATTGTCAACAAGCATCTTGTGCCAGCAGGACCTGAGCTCACCTAGTATGTGCATTATCTCGTCAAAGCTTGCCTCGTCCTGCTTCTCGATCTGGGCCTCACGGGCAAGCTTACTCATGTGGCTATACAAAAACAGGAAGCTATTAACCTCCTTGTGCCCAGATTCGACCGTCAGGGAGCTCATGAGGCCAGATAGGACGCAGAGAAGCTTTCCGCGATACTTGTAGGCGTCACGAATGTTTCCCTCGAGCATTTTGTTCTTGGCCAGTCCAGCAGCCTTGATCCCTCCTTCATACAGCATCAGTATCAAACGGGGACCGCTGGCGGTTCTGACCTGAACCGAATGGTACGTTCTCTTTGCGTGTAGCCTCTGATCCACGCTTCCCGCCTCTCAATGTTGATCGAGGTCAATATAAAGGGCAGAATGCGACGAGCGCATCCTGCCCGTTATTACTCTTCGTTTTTCGAGTGGGTTGTGTTTACAGCTGAAGAACAGCGAGCGGCAGCTGCATTTGCTGAGCGGCGTGCATGAACATCGTCAGCGCCGCCTGCTGCTGGACACTCTGTCTGGTGAGGTTGAGCTGCTCCTCGATGATATCCGCATTGATGATGCGGTCTCTTGCGGCTGTGTTGTTCTCGATCATTGTCGCAAGTGAACTATCCCTGATCTCTAGCCTCTGCGACGTAGAACCCAGGAGTGTCTCGAAAGCCTCTACTAGTGAGATCGCTCTGTCGATGTGCGAAACCGAGGTCGCAGCAGCATTCGCTGTTTCCAAGCTGATACCGTCTGCACCTATCACGCCTGAAGTGTCCGGACTTGTGATCGTGGCCGCCTCAACGCTGAGCGAGAAGCTATCGCCCTCGACGAAATCATTCGTGTAGCCCATCTGGTCGTAGTCGCTGAACTGGATTGTGACCCCAGAATCCCACGAGCCATTCTTGATCTCGGCTTTGCCGGTGGAGTCAAGCGAGAGCGTGCCGGTCTGCTGGGAGCCGTCCGCACCTGTGAACGTAAAGGATGCGGTCAGCTGGTCCTGTCCCGATATTACCGTCGCGTTCCCTGAACCGGTTAGGTTGACCTGTATCTTACCATCCACCGGTCCGACGTAGGTGCTTCCAGCGGTTGAGGCAGCGTTGCCAGTTGAGCCTTTGCTCCGGAACGCTTCCGTCTCATGAGTGATCGATGCCGTGGTGCCGAAGGTGATCCTGTCCCCGACCGCGTAGTTCACCGAATTACCGCTTGGCTCGAGCTGGAACTCGATGCCAGCATCCGAGTAAGCTGACCCGACAATACCTGTCGCCTCGGGCGGCTCATACGTCGTGTTGCTCGTCACATTGTAGGTGCCCGCGCTGGTGAACTCGAGCGTCCAATCCCCTGTCCGCACCTCGCTGTAATCCGTTATGTAGGCGTTTCGGCCGTCAGCGTCAGTTTCCCAAGTAACCTCAGCCGCATCACCGGTCGCCCCGACTCCGGTCTCGCGGGCATAGAAGCTCTGGTCGATCTTGATCGAGGTGATGTCTCCGGGGCTCGGGCCAGTCTGGAAATTGAAAAGCCCGGCGCCATTGAGCAGCTGTCTTCCGCCCCACGTTGTCTGCCTCACCGTATCATCGATCTCTTTCATCTGCTCAACGATCGTCTTGCTCAGGGCCGAGCGCTCCGGCCCTGATTTGGTTGAGTCGGACGCCGTAAGCGCAGTGGCGCGCATTGCGCTGAGAAGGTCCTTGATCCCCTTCAGCCCGCCCTCAGCCACCGACACGAGGTTGCTGGCGTTGCCGGCGTTGACTTTCGCCGTCGTGAGCCCGGATATGGTCTTACTCATCATCTCCGAGATCACGTAATCAGCGGGGTTGTCCGATGCCTTCGCTACTTTCAGACCACTGGAGATTCTCTTCTCTGTTTCCATGATGTCCTTCGCCAAAAGCGAAAGCAAGTGCTGAATACCGACTGCTTGTGTCTCTACAGTCACAACAATTCCTCCGTGTTTGTCATCGTCTCATCCATTGAACGTTCTAGTTCGCTGCCATAAGTTACTGCCACCGTTCGCTTAAGCAGCAACCGTGCCATTCCATCACATTATTGTGGTCGGATGTTCCTAATCGCCGCTTGAGACGGGGCTTCATAAAGGCTACGTGGGATGACTCTATCGCCAGCGCACAAAGGACATCAGGCCAGCGCATAGAATAGGTGGCAGGTTTTTCCGGCAGAGCAGGCTCACTCGGGTCCCAAGAGCTCTGCCCCAGCGCTTTCTTGGTGTTGGCGGTTGGGCTTATTCCCGCTTACTTAGCGACAGAGTCGTTCAGAGGGAAATAATTTCCGCCCCTTGGGTGCTGTCGTTGTGAAGGACGGGTTGAAGTGGGGTTTCATGCACCGTCAAGGGATGACTGATCGGACACTTAAACAGGTGCCAAAAAGCGGCGGCGATAGGGGGGCCGCGGCGCTTTCGCGCCGGTCAGCCCCCTTCGCCTTGCAATGGGGATGGATGAGGGCTTAATCTAAGCCGTCTTATCGAGAACTATCCCTAACATGTCGAACACTTGGTTCATCGCGGCGAGAAGTTTCTCAGGTGGTATCCTCCGAACCATCTCGCCGGTCTCAGCGTCAACCACGCGAATTACCGATATCTCCTCCTCGGGCTCGAACTCGAACTCGAGTTGGTTCTTCGACATCTGACTCAGCTCGTTGAGCATTGAGATGAACTCTTTGAGATCATCTTCTGTCCGTGCCGGGCTGCTCTCAGCAGTTGAGGAACGTGCGTTATCATCTGTTTCCTCAACTGGAGCTGGCCTTTGAACGGACGCAGCTTCGTCTCTGATGCTGCCGGTCCTATCCGAGGCTTGTCCAAGACCAACACTGCTGGCCTTCACTTCGGTGGCCCGGGCATCCGCGCTGGCTGATTGTCTCTCGTCGTTCGTTCGCGCGGCAGCTGCGGCTCTCCTATCCCCATAGATTGAGTTTGTCTGGAGATTCGAGGCGATTTCAATCCGCATCATCTTAGCTACCTCCTGGCTAGAACCAGATCAGCTCTGGCCAGCCATCTTGTTACGGGCCAACATCTCCTTCCAACTATCCCTGAGCTCGCCCATGATGCGCAGGACCTCGTCGAAGCCGCTCGCATCTTGCTGCTCGATTGCGGTCTCTCGCACCATTTTGCTCATATAGTCATAGAGGAAGAAGAAACTGTTGACCTCCTCGCGTCCTGAATCCAGGACCAAAGAGCGCGTCAGTTCAGACAACACGTTCAGCAGCTTGCCGCGAAACTTGTAGGCTTCTCTCAAGTTCCCGTCGTTCGTATGTCTTTTAGCAAGTCCAGCGAACTTGAGCGCACCCTCGTAGAACATAAGCACCATCTGGGGGCCGCTCGTAGTTGCGAACTGAACTGCCTGGTAAGCCCTTCCGGCGGTCATCTGCTGATTTAACATTCTCACTTACCTTTCAACTTCTTCTTGAGAAAGTTAAGCGACGGAGGGGGGAGCAAGAGCTCCCCCAACCATCGTGTTATCTGTTCTGACTTACTCCATTGTTATATACTGAGAATTGACAGACCCATCTGCATCTGCGTCGTCGCATGCGCGAACATCGCCAGCGCAGCCTGCTGCTGCACCGTGTACTTGGTCAGATTCAGCTGCTCTTCAACAAGGTCAGACTTCACGATACGGTCCATGGCCGCCGTGTTGTTCTCAATCATCGTTGTGATTGAGCTCTCCCTGATACCAAGCCTCTGGGATGTCGAACCAAGAATCGTCTCATACGTCTCCACCAACGAGATCGCCTTGTCGATGTGAGCGATTGACGTCGAGGAAGCGGCCGCTGACGAAAGGCTGATACCACTGGTGCCCAGGATACCTGTCGTATCAGGTCCCGTTACGGATGCAGCAGTAACGTCAAACGAGAAGCTGTCGCCCGCCACGAAGTCGTTCGTGCTTCCGATCTGGTCGTAGTCGCTTAACTGGATTGTGATCCCCGAATCCCACGTTCCATCGACTAGACTGGCCTTGCCGTCCGCATCTATGGACATCGTGCCGCTGTGCTCCGTCCCATCCGCTCCGCTGAAGGTGAATGATCCCGTCAGCTGGCCCTGACTGGATATGACTGTCGCGTTACCGGACCCTGTGACGTTGATCTGGAACGTTCCGCCCATCTCACCAGTGTATTGACTTCCGGCGGTTGCGGCCGCGTTGCCTGTCGTGCCTTTGCTGCGAAACGCCTCAATCGCGTCAATGGCCGCCGCCTTGCTGCTGAAGGTGATCCTGTCGCCAACCGCGTAGTCAGTGGAGTTGCTGCTCGCCTCCAGCTGGAACTCGATACCGGCGTCAGAATACGCCGTGCCTGTTGCGCCCGTTGATGTGGGCGGCTCATTGATCGTTGTGCTCGTAACGTTGAACGTCCCAGCACTCGTGAACTCGAGTGTCCATTCGGCATCTTCAACCGCGCTGTAGTCAGAGACGTAGATCCTACGACCATCTGCGTCTTCCGTCCAGTCCGCCTGAGCGGCCGAACCAGTCAGACCAACGCCGATCTCTCTCGCGTAGAAGCTCTGGTCGATCTTAATCGACGTTACGTCCCCTGGATTTGCGCCCGTCTGGAAGTTGAACAAGCCAGCGCCGTTGAGGAGCATCTTGCCGCCCCAGGTCGTCTGCTTGACCATGTCGTCGAGTTCCTTCATCATCTCGGCGACGGTCTGGCTCAACGCGGAGCGCTCTGCCCCGGATTTCGTAGCGTCAGCGGCCGTCAGCGCTGTGCTGCGCATCTCACTAAGCAAATTCTTGATGCCGGTCAGGCCGCCTTCCCCAACCGCCACTAGGTTGCTGGCGTTGCCGACGTTGGCTCTCGCCGTCTGAAGACCATTGATCGTCTTGTTCATCATCTGGGAGATGACGTAGTCGGCCGGGGCGTCAGACGCCTTAGACACACGGTAGCCCGTCGAGATCCTGTTCTCTGTCTTGGCCACAAGCGTGCTGATTGAGGCAAGCATGTTTTGAATACCAATAGCTTGCGTTTCTGCGTTCATTTATTTCCTCCGTGATTTCAGCCATGAACATGGCTGGTGTTCGGGCATCCGTGCCCTACTCCGTTAGCCGCGCTGCTATAAGGCAGCTGGCTTCTGAATCGAGAAGACCCTTGGTCCTGGGCGTCACCTCCCTTCCTATTCTCTTCTTACCTTCCATGCATTCGCATCAATTGCTCCAGCACTTATCGAAACCGAGTCGGAAAACTTTAGAGACTCTTTGCAGAGCAAGGCAGTGGCCGTTGTGTAGGGGCGATTCACGAATCGCCCGATCTCATCGATGCGCCCATCCCGCGGAAATCAGGAGAAGGGCGGTTCGTGAACCGCCCCTACACCAGCGGGCCGCCAAATGGGCAGACGGGCGGGGCAAGCACCGCCCCTACGAGAGAGGTGCACCCTCTTGCCCGGAGATTCTGCCGTCAAACCGCCCGTCAACGCATTCCGTCTCATACTCCGAGCAATAGCTGCAAAGTGAGCAGAAGCGTCCTCGGACATGGTCCGAGCGAAGCAGAACCATCGGCCGGGAATTGAGGATGCTCGTGATGCTCTCCTCGGTCGCATCACCGACCTTGAGAACGCCGTCGTAGTCCACGCAACACGCAACCACGGTGCCGTTCCAAAGGACCACGAGCGACCCCTTCCAAAGCTCCCTACAAGGCCTGAAGCGACGAACCTTGCTATACATCAGCATCGGCTGGAAGGTTATGTGGTCCACTCGAGCTGCCCAGATTGACCTGAAGCGCTCAACCTGCTGCTCCGTCTCGCGCGATACGACGTAGTTGATCTCGACCCTTAGCCTCGGGTTGAGCCGCTCCCTCGTGCCCAAAAACTCCATGACCCTCTGCTCCAAAACCCGGTAGTCGAAACCACGAAGAGAGCTGTATATCTCAAAAAGCCCGTCAATTGAGAAGCATATCGCAGAAAGCCCCGCTCGAATGATCGCCTCAGAAAGCGACGGTGTGAGCAAAGTCCCGTTCGTAACCATGAAAGTCCTGTGGCCGAGGCGCGAGGCTGTCTGGATTATGGAAGGAAGCTCTGGATGGAGCATCGGCTCGCCCCAATCATATAGATAAACGTATTGCAGCCTCCCGCAGTCTCTCAAAACCCTCTCGGCCAGGCCGGGGTCCATGAATCCCCTTGGACGGTGCATCTTGGCGCTCGGACAGAAGCGACATCGTAGGTTGCAGTGGTTCGTGGTCTCGAGCATCACGCTCGTAAGAAATGGTATCTTGGGAAGCCTCAGGAGAAAAGCCAGATGGTTCAGCCCCGACCTCACAAGGTCTGATGGCGTTCTGCACCTGTCGAAAAGGACCTCAGCGACCTGCCTGTTTCTGGCGACTTTCCTCGCGACCAGCCGAGCAACAGAACGAGCCGCCGCCTCAACTACTCTCATGAACTTCGCCCAGGGCCTTGCGAAGGGCCTTCGCAACACTCCTGGGCTCAAGTTTCAGACAGGTTGATCGCATGATGTCCCCCATCAGCGCATTGAAGACCTTATCGGCAGGCAACACGTCAAGCAGGTCCCGACGAGACTTAAGCCGCTCGCAGACAGCCTCATTGACAGCCTCTTCGCCGGTAGAGTCGAGCGCATAACGCTCCATCGCCACCTCGAGCGCATCGTCGAACACGACAATGTCGCGCAACACCCAAGAAACTGCCTCTTGGGACAACCTGCCCATCTTGTGCGCCTCGAAAATCTCGAAAATCTCGTCATCCGACAGCTCGGACACGTCAAAACCCGCTCGCTCAAGCCACCTCAAACGCTCCGTCAAAACGAAGGCCGCAAAACAGGGCTCAACTCCCAGCTCGCTAACCAATCGGTCAAAGAGCTTCCATTTACCAGTGCGCATCAGCTGCTTGATAGCCTCCTCGGAAAGGCCCAGATTCCGAAAACGCTCGAACGCCTCAAACGGGTTTGCCTCAATTCTCGACTTGGCCTGCTCAATCCGCTCAGCCGGAATCTCAATCGGCGGCAAGTCGGTATCTGGATACATGCGGTTAGGCCCGGGGAGAATTCGCTCGAATCCGGTCGTCCCATTTTCATACGCCTGCCTTGTCTCGTTGGGAACGCCGTCAATCGCGTCCTCGATCCTCAACCGCGTCTCCGACACAGCTGTCTTTACATCCTGTCTGTTCCCCCAAACCAAGATGACCGCGTCATCTGTTGAGGCGCCGAGAGCCAAAAAGACTCTTGACCAAGCATTGTCGCTGATGTCCCCTGTTCGCCCCTTGCCGTCGTTCCACATTATGTTGGGCTCGCCGTCGAGGCAAGCAATCACCTTGATCCGCTGGGAGACCTCGTATCCGAAAGGTTTTCCCGGCTGTAGTTCTGGGCTGAGAATTCCGCCAAGTTTGCCGAGGCCTATCACCACAACGCAATTGCCCGGCCCGATGTCAAGTTGTTCTTCGAGGATTGCGGAGCCAAGCTCGCCAACCATTGTGGCAACGTCCACGCTCCAGAACTTCAAGCTCTCCTTTGTGACGCCTCGGCTGGCCAGCTCCTCCTTAAGCTCGAGCAAATGCTTCTGCCTCAGCGCCTCGTAGTGGACAAGTGGCCCGATCAGAGACACCTTGGGCACGCCCTTGATCTCGACCCGTGTCGAACCAGCGATGCTGACATTCACGTCCTGCCGAACGCTACCGAGCCCCCGGTGCACAAGTCCCATTGCCTTCAGGCTCGTGCCGATCTGCTCCGCGACGTCCTCAACCTCCCAGGGCGTCACCATGTCGCGCTCCGTAACGACCTCAACCAGCGGCATGCCAAGCCGGTCGGCCTTGAAGGTGATGCGATGCCCCACATCAGAGACTTCTCGGCAAGCGTCCTCCTCGAGTCCCAGCTGCCGGATGCGGATTCTCTTGCCCTTGTGCCGAATGACTCCGTCTATCCCCACAATGCACGTGCGCTGGAAGCCGGTCGGGATGCTTCCGTCCAAATACTGCTTGCGAGTGATGAACAGCTCATCGATCATCGTGCAGCCCAGCAGCAGAGAAACCACAATCGCTATATCGACCGCGTCCTGGTTTATCATAAACGGCGGCGTATCGTCCATCTCATACGTGCAGACACAGTCGTGATACAGCTGATAGACGACCTCTTTCTTGGTCTTGAACTCCATCAAGGCCGTCCCGTCGTATTCGCCAAGCTCCGAAAGAGTCGGACGCATGTGCCGAACCACGACCGCGTCGAAGTCGTTATCCTTGTGCATTATTACCGGGCAATGACAGAAGAGCTTCTTCGCGGTCTTGATCTGCTGATGGATCTCAATACCAGATGTGAGCCCAAGCTCTTCGTATTCCTCGGCGCTTAAGTATTCTACATTCACGAAATACCAATATCTCTTGTATCCCGGCCTCGCCATCTCTGCACAGCGGCGTCCCACGACCGGCAACTTTTTAACCTACAACTCGTCCGGTGGCTGGGGCGGGAGGACTTGAACCCCCACCTCGAGGTATAGAGCCTCGCATCGTCCCTGTTCGACCACGCCCCTGCCCATTCTCAAAAAAACCGCATAACAATAGCACGCACGAGTTGAATAGGTCAACGACCCAAACAGGCTTCAAGCAAGAGCCGTTGTCGCTTGGCGGTCCGCGGTTTCACCGTCGCAACCGATATGGTGAACGAGCCATCAGTTGAAGGTTGGAGTCGTAACCTTTGTTCATCACACCTGATTCTTGAATACTACGGCGCCTTCGCCCCGGATGACCTCCCGGATAGCATGAAAGTAGAAACGTTTTAAGGGATTCTTGCCGTAAGAATCCGATTGGGGTGGATTCGCTACTTTTGGGTCGCAGGGGAGTCTGATATTCTTTTAACAAGCTTTGCTTGACATCTGCCCGGCTGCCCTATAGATTGCCCAGCAGAAGGGGGCTGAACCCTGCATTTAGATTTCTTTTGATCAGTATTTTAATGGAGATGTGTATAGCGCAGAGGCGAGTTGCCTCGATCTATCTTGCGCAGAAGTGTTCTTTGTTGTCAGACTGACCTCCAAAGGAAGGAGAGAAAAAAGTGGCGAGTTTCAATTCACCACAAGAAGTGGCGAAATCCCTACTCGACATTGGCGAGAAGAAGGCGCGCTTGCCTTTTGGCAAAATGGCATGGCTTGGAATCCTCGCTGGCGTTTACATCGGTTTTGGGGCACACCTGGCCACAACAGTTGGGACCGGGATCGGCATACTGGGCCTTAAGAAGCTAGCGATGGGTGCCGTCTTCAGCGTCGGCCTCATGTTGGTCGTGATCGCGGGATCAGAACTGTTCACAGGTAACTGCTTGCTCGGTTGTGGCTGTGCCCACAAAAGAGTCAAGTTAGGAGGCGTGCTTCGTAACTGGTCCGTTGTTTACGTCGCGAACTTGCTCGGCTCGATCTTTCTGGCATGGATGGTCGCATCGCAATCTGGGCTTCTCGATGGGCCGGTAGGCGGCACGGCGCTGAGTATAGCTTACGGCAAGGTGGCAGCATCGCCGCAGGGCCTCGGGCACAATTGGGCCTTTTTCTTCAGGGCGATCGGTTGTAACTGGCTGGTCTGTCTTGCGGTTTACATGGCGCTTGCGGCCAAGAACATTGTTGGAAAAGTTTGGGCGATCTTCTTCCCTATCATGGCGTTTGTCTCCAGCGGCTTCGAGCACTGCGTTGCCAACATGTATTTCATTCCCGCTGGCATCTACGCAAAGAGCTTCACCAAGGCTGTCGTCGCCTCGGGGCTCTCCCAAGCGCAGCTTAACACGATCAACTGGGGAAGCATGTGGAGCCAGAATCTCATTTCTGTTACCCTCGGTAATATCGTAGGAGGCGCGCTATTCGTCGGCGTAGGTTACTGGTATGCTTTTCTCAGAGGGAGCAAAGACTGAATGATTAGAGAAACGGCAAGATACAAGACCAATTGAGGAACTGAATTTATGAGTGTCACGACAAAGCCATTGGCCAGGGACGCAGAGCAGTTGTATCTCCCGACTCCCTGCAAGATCGTCTCTATAAGAGACCTGACACCCATGGAGAAATTGTTCCGAATTCAGATGCCGGACGCGCAGGAGCTCGGCCAGAAGCCCGGGCAGTTCGTCCAACTCTCGATTCTGGGATACGGCGAGGCGCCGATTTCGGTGGCGAGTTCGCCGACTCGGAGAGGCTACTTTGAGCTCGGAGTGCGCAACGCCGGAACATTAACTGGGGCGTTGCATCGACTCAATGATGGCGACGAAGTCGGCATCCGTGGGCCGTTTGGCACGTTTTTCGATGTTGAGAAGCTGGCCGGCAAGGACCTGTTGCTCATCTCTGGGGGATGCGGCCTTGCGCCCATGCGCTCGCTGATCCAGTATTGCCAGGATAGGCCGGAGGAGTTCGGGAAGATAACGATTCTCTATGGTGCTAAGACGCCGCTGGAGAGGTTGTTCAAGGAGGACCTCGCCCACTGGGCGCAGTTGGATGTGTTTGCGTGCAAATATGCTGTGGACGGCGTGCCCGGCGTCGGCTGTTTTGACGAGGGTGAGATAGGACTTATCACGGTCCTGATTCCGCCCCTGAAGATCGATGTTCAGAAAGCGATAGCGGTGATCGTCGGGCCGCCGATCATGTATAAGTTCGTGATCGCGGAGCTGAAGAAGAAAGGCATGACCGAGGACCACATCATCGTTTCGCTCGAGCGTTACATGAAGTGCGGGGTCGGGAAGTGCGGACACTGCGCCATCGAGCACCTGTATTGCTGCCTCGATGGGCCGGTGTTCTGGCTGAACGAGATTAGCGGGCTGAGGGGGGCAATATGAAACGAACACTAACTACCTGTCCTTATTGTGGCACTGGCTGCCAGTTCTACCTTATGACAAATGGAGAGGGGCATCTGGTCGGCGTGGAGCCTTCGAGCAACCACGTCGTCTCCAAAGGCCAGCTCTGCGTTAAGGGTTGGAATGCGTTCAATTTCGTAAACCACCCAGACCGGCTAACCGTTCCGCTGATAAGAAAGAACGGCAATCTCGTCGAGGCTTCGTGGGACGAGGCGCTCGACCTGATAGCTACGAGGCTCAAAAAGGTCCAAGATGCGCACGGCGCCGACTCTGTGGCCTTCTTCTCGTCAGCCAAGACGACGAACGAGGAGAACTACGTCATGATGAAGCTTGCGCGGGCGGTCTTCAAGACCAACAACGTTGACCACTGCGCAAGGCTCTGCCACTCCTCGACGGTCGCAGGTCTGGCTGCGACGTTTGGCTCAGGCGCGATGACCAACTCGATCTCGTGCATAGAGAAGGCCGACTGCATTCTAGTGACAGGGTCCAACACGACCGAGCAACACCCCTTGATTGGAACGCGAATCGTCAAAGCAGTCGCGCAAGGAGCGAAGCTCATCGTGGCGGACAACCGCAAGATACGGCTTGCCATGCTTGCTGACATGCACATCCGCTTCGAGAACGGGACGGACGTGGCGTTCTTAAACGGTCTGATGCACGTGATCATAAAGGATGGCCTTGCGGACGACGAGTTTGTCAGGACACGGACAGAGGGATTTGACGAGCTGAAGGAGATCGTTGGGAGGTTCACGCCCGAGCGGACGGCCAAGATATGCAAGATCACGCCTGATGAGGTTGAGAAGGCGGCGCGGATGTTTGCTGGCGCTGCTAGGGCGATGATCATCTACTCTATGGGCATCACTCAGCACTCGCACGGCGTTGACAACGTCCAAGCCTGCGCAAACCTCGTGATGCTCACGGGTAACGTTGGGAAAGTCGGGACAGGCGTGAACCCGCTTCGTGGCCAGAACAACGTCCAGGGCGCATGCGACCTTGGGGCGCTACCGAACGTCTATACAGGCTACCAGAAGGTTACTGACGATGCGGTGCGTGGGAAGTTCGAGAAGGCGTGGGGTGTCCAGCACTTGCCCGGGAACGTGGGCCTAACCGTCACAACCGCGATCAATGCGGCTGCGGACGGCAAGCTGAAGGCCCTCTATGTGATGGGCGAGAACCCGATGATGTCAGACCCAGACCAACACCACGTTCAAGATGCGCTGGAGAAGCTGGACTTCCTCGTGGTTCAGGACATCTTCCCGACTCCGACTACGAAGTTCGCGGACGTAGTCCTGCCGGCAGCGTGCTTCGCGGAGAAAGATGGGACTTTCACCTCCACCGAGCGTCGAGTCCAGCGCGTCCGAAAAGCATGCGACCCACCAGGCCAGGCCAGACAGGATTGGGAGATACTCTGCGAATTGGCGAGGCGCATGGACTACGACGGACTCACCTACAGCTCTCCGAAGGAGATCATGGACGAGGTAACCGGGGTCACGCCGAGCTACGGCGGCATGCAGTTTGACCGGCTCGACCAGGTCGGCCTTCAATGGCCGTGCCCTGACCGGAACCACCCTGGAACGCCAGTATTGCACGTCGGCAAGTTCACCCGCGGGTTAGGGCTATTTAGTCCTGCAGAATACAAACCACCAGCGGAGCTGCCGGACGATGAGTATCCGTTCGTTCTGTCCACTGGTCGCTGCTACTTTCACTTCCACACGGGGACAATGACGCGAAGGTCGCGGCTTTTGGACCGCGAGGAGCGTTTCCCCTACGTCGAGGTGCATCCTGATGACGCCAAGAGACTCAACATCCACGATCGATTCTGGGTCATTGTCTCGACCCGCCGTGGCGAGGTCAAAGCAATGGCCAGGGTCTCCGACATCGTCATCCCAGGGCACCTGTTTATGACCTTCCACTTTGAGGAGGGCGCGGCGAACGTGTTGACCAACAATGCGCTTGACCCAGTGGCCAAGATACCAGAATACAAAGTGTGCGCAGCACAGATGAGGGGGGTGTCATGAAAACAGCGACAGCAGAACAGTTAAAAACATTCTTCGAATCGCTTCAGACCGACTTCGACTTGCGAGTGCCAGTCAAGCTGCACGATGGGACGCGCGTGCTCGGCGGTCTCTCAGAGGGTCCTCTTGCGCTTCAGGGCGGCAAGATTCCTCAGAAACCTACGAGCGTCTTCTTCCCGCAGTTCGATGAGGTCTTCGTGGTTGACGAACAAGGCAAGTTCCAGATGGCAGGACCAGTTCCAAAACCGATCATGGTCGTGGGCTTTACAGCTCAGGACCTCGACTGCCTCGAGTTCATCGACAAGTTCTTCTCCGAGAACTACCGCGACAACATCTACTTCAACAAGCGCGACGGCTCGGTTGTGGTGGGCATTTCAGGCAGATGTGGGAAGGACGGCGAGTTCATGAAGATAGCCGGCGGCAAGTGCGACATCGAGCTCATCTCCGATGGCGAGTCATTCATCGTCCAGCCCTACACGGACAGAGGCAGGAAACTTACAGAAAAACTCGTCGCGCCAGAATCCGGGGCCGACAGGGACGCGATAGAAGCTCTGAACAAGGAATCGGACGCGCTCCCCACCGACGACGAGGATACGATCGACAAGGCCTCGGAGCTCATCCGTGCGAATGAAATCCCTGACGTGTTCTGGGACGAAATCGCAGCCCGCTGCATCGCCTGCACCAGCTGCAATCTGGCGTGCCCAACCTGCACATGTTTCGAGGTCTATGACCGTAAGCGCGACGGCAAAATGGTCCGTCAAAGAGTGTGGGATTCGTGTCAGTTTGACGGCTTTATGCGGGAGGCGAGTGGGCACAACCCATCGGGCAAGCAGATGCAGAGAACGCATCGGCGCATCCATCACAAGCTGGCCGCCGACGTCGAGCGTTGGGGCCACAAGACCTGCATGGTGTGCGGCCGGTGCGACGATGTTTGCCCGACGGACATCGGGATGAAGTCGGTCTGCAAAATGATAGTGGAGCGTTATAGTTAAAGCGTAAATGGAGTGGTCTGGTATTTTTATCAGGCCATTTCTTTTGGGTGGGATATGTCGCACTCGACATATCACATCCCCAAACGAAAATATATCGGATGGTTAATAACCTCCGAGCGATGCCGAATCGTTCAAGAATAACGGAGGCAACATGGGAGTGAATGACGAACTACTAACTGCAATAATGGATGCGTCTTATGTGGAGGGCGAACGACGGAAGCTCAACTGCGCCGACGCCTTCAAACTCGCGGAGCGACTCGACGTCAAATTGCACGAGATAAGCCGCGTGTGCAATCAGAGCAAGATTCGCATCTCCAACTGTCAGTTGGGGTGTTTCAAATAGCTGGTCAAGGGCAGAGGGCGAGCGTCCGGAGAGTGGGTAGATGAAAGAGGGTCTGCGGCCGAGGTTCAAGCTCTGGCTCTCGACTAGGGATGCGGAGGGTGCTTTCGGAGACGGCAAGTGGCGTTTGCTCGATGCCATCCAACGTGAAGGCTCGCTGATGGCGGCGGCGACGGAGCTTGGGATGAGCTATCGCAAGGCCTGGGGCGACCTCAAGAAGGCCGAGCGGTCTCTTGACGTGTCGCTCGTCGAGAGGCGCCGGGGCGGGATTTCTGGCGGCGAGACCAGGTTGACCGAGGCGGGAAGGGTTTGGCTTGAGGCGTATTCCGAGTTCCGCTCTGATGTTGACGATGCCATTTCAAGCGCCTTTACGGCGCACATTGAGAGTCTAGAAAGGAGAAACAAATGAGAAGGATTTTGCTTGTGGTTCTTGCTCTTGTCATCTTGGGGACATTGTCGCTTGCTGGCACGAAAGGTAGCGGCCTGTCGGGCGAACTCGTGGTCTTTCATGCGGGCAGCCTCGCCGTTCCGTTCGATGAGATAGCCAAAGCGTTTATGAAAGAGTATCAGAACGTGAAAGTGATTCGCGAGGCGGCCGGCAGCAGGACCTGCGCCCGCAAGATTTCCGACCTGAAAAGGCCGTGCGACGTAATGGCCTCGGCGGATTACACGGTAATCGACACGCTTCTGGTCCCCGAGTATGCAAGTTGGAACATCTCGTTCGCAGCGAACGAGATGACGATCGTCTATCACGAGGCCTCTCGGCTGTCGGATAAGATCGATCGAGACAACTGGTTCGAGGTTCTTCTCGACAAGAGAGTGAGGTTCGGCAGGTCAGACCCAAACGCCGATCCATGCGGCTACCGGTCGATTATGACAATGAAGCTCGCCGAGAAACACTACAAGAAGCCCGGCCTCGCAGAAAAGATGCTCAAGAAGGACAGTAGGTTCATCCGGCCAAAGGAGGTTGACCTCCTGGCCCTTCTGGAGTCTCACACAATCGATTACATATTCCTGTATCGCTCGGTGGCTGAGCAGCATGGCCTCAAGTATCTCCTGCTGCCGGATGAGGTGAACCTGAAGAAAACGGCGCTGGCAAGTCTGTATGATTCGGTCTCGGTTAAGATATCCGGCAAAAAGCCGGGTGAGTTCATCTCCCAAAGAGGAGCTCCGATGGTCTATGGAGTAACGATTCCCAAGAGCTCCAAGAATCCGGGGGCTGCGCTTGCCTTCGTTGAGTTTCTTCTGGATAAGGACAAGGGCATCGCGATTATGGAAAAGAACGGCCAGCCCTCCGTCGTTCCGTCGCCGACTAACACTTACGACAAACTGCCGCTGCGCCTCAAGAAATTCGCCGTAAAGGGATAGACGCCTTGAGCACACAACAGGCAAGCACGAGAGCGTTTCATGCAGGCACGGCACGTGGCTAAGATGAGGAGCTCGGGCGCAAGTAACGAGGATGAGTAAGAATACTGCGGCAGCGAAAGGTCAGCTCTCTTGGCTGCATCTAACGTTCAGCGCACTTGGCGGCGTCGTCCTTCTTTTGATCGTGGCGCCGCTCGTGGGCATATACCTCAAATCGACGTTTGGGGAAATAGTCGCGACCGCACAAGACGCGGAGGTCCGCGAGAGTATATGGCTGACGCTGTGGGTCTCGATGGCTGCGACATTGGTGTTTGCGGTCGCGTGCATCCCATTTGCATACATCCTCGCCCGCAAGGACTTCCCGCTGAAAGGATTTGTTACCGGCATAGTTGACCTCCCCGTCATAGTTCCCCACTCCGTCGCTGGCATCGCTATACTGGGCATCGTTGCCAGGGATACACTGGTGGGCAGCGCGGCGGAATCGATGGGCTTTGAGATAGTTGGCACCCCTGTGGGGATAGGCGCGGCGATGGCGTTCGTGAGCGTCCCTTTTCTCATTAACTCCGCTCGCGATGGTTTTGCGGCGGTTCCCGAGAGGCTCGAGAAGGCGGCTCTCGGCCTCGGTGCGTCCCCGCTGCGGGTATTTCTGACGGTCTCGGTGCCACTGGCGTGGCGAGCGATAGTCTCGGGGCTTGTGCTGATGTGGGGTCGGGGCATGAGCGAGTTTGGGGCTGTCATGATCATTGCCTACCACCCCATGATCACCCCGATCCTTATCTACGAGCGCTTCAGCGCATTTGGGCTGAAGTACTCAAGACCCGTCTCGGCTCTCTTCATGCTGGTCTGCCTCGTCATGTTCGTCGTTCTGCGACTTTTAGCACAAGGGAGAAAGAATGCTGGCCGTTGAGAACCTCTCGAAGCGGCTCGGATCATTCGTGATGAAAGACGTGTCGTTTGAGGTGAACGAGGGCGAGTACTTCGTCCTGCTCGGTGCGTCCGGCGTGGGTAAGACTGTGCTTCTCGAGATAATCGCGGGGCTGATGCGTCCGGACAGTGGCCATGTCTTTCTGGACAGCAAAGAGATAACATCGGAGAGGATGCAGAAACGGAGAATCGGGCTCGTGTATCAGGACCAGGCTCTCTTTCCGCACCTCTCAGTCAAGAAAAACATCGCCTACGGGCTTCACTCCCGTGGCCTCAAGCGCTCCCAAATTCGCGAGAGGGCCTTTGAGCTCGCAAAGTCTGTTGACGCACTAGAGCTGTTCGACAGAAGTCCACAGACTCTCTCTGGGGGCGAGGCGCAGCGCGTGGCGCTGGCCAGAACGCTTGCCACCGAGCCCAGGTGCATCCTCTTGGATGAGCCAATCGCCTCGCTGGATGCGGCATCGCGCTGGCAGGTTCGCTCGCTGCTTCGTGACCTCAACCGACGTGGTCAAACAATGCTGCACGTTACACACGATTACGAGGAGGCGGTGTCCCTGGCCTCCCGTATCGCGGTCATGGAGAACGAGACAATCGTGCAGGTCGGGACGCCGGAAGCGATATTCCAGAGGCCTGAATCGGAGTTCGTTGCGAGCTTCGTCGGGATCAAGAATTTCCTCAGAGGAACGCTCAAGCGTGCCGCCGGCAATGGGCAACTGTCGGAGTTCACCGGTCCGAGTGGGATTCGTTTCTGCGTGCTTACAGAGGCCGACCCAGGTCCCGGATGCCTCATCGTCCGTAGCGAGGACATCGCCATCTCCAACGAGCAGCCCCAGACCAGTGCGAGGAACGTCTTCAGGGGGAACGTGCTAGACATCATCCCGGCGAAACTCGGCGTCGAGGTGTCTGTTCAAATAGGTGTGAAGTTGTCGGCGCTTCTGACGCAAGCGTCTGTCAGGTCGCTTAGTCTTGAGGTCGGCAAGGCAGTCTGGGTCTACTTCAAAGCCAGTGCGGCACGATTCTTAAAGGAATAACGACAAAAACCATAAGGTATCGAGAATATGATTTCTCTGCCACTGATGTTCATGATCGGCTCGGCCGGACGAAACGCGGGCAAGACTGAGCTCGCCTGCGCTCTCATCAGGCGGTATGTGCGAAGTCGTGAGATAGTTGGCGTAAAGGTAACGACCATAGAGAAGCTGGACGGGAATTGCCCCCGAGGTGGCCAAGGCTGCGGCGTATGCACATCCCTTGAAGGCAACTTCTGCATCACCGAGGAGAGAGGCACGTGCCCCGGCAAGGACACCACACGTATGCTACGGGCGGGGGCCTCACGCGTGTTCTGGCTCCGCTGCCTCAGGTCGCACCTGCGCGAGGGGGCGATCGCGCTTCTTGAGGTCACGGGTCGGGATTCGGTCTTGGTCTGTGAATCGAACAGCCTACGTCAGGTTGTCAGGCCCGGCGTCTTCGTTATCGTCAAGGATAGGGAGTCACAGACTTTCAAACAATCAGCCAAGAATGTGCTGAAGAATGCCGACCGGATACTGCTCTCAGACGGGAACGACTTCGACCTGGACATGAGCCGCATTGTTCTCTCAGACCGCGGCTGGGGGCTAGTGGAGGATGCCACAGCGATCATTCTGGCTGGCGGCGGCAGCTACCGTATGGGCTCGGACAAGGCCATCCTTCCCATCAACGGTCGCCCAATGATACAGCACATCGCGGACCAGCTTGCGCCTCATTTCGAGGAGCTTATCGTGAGCGCAAACTACCCACAGAAGTTCCGGTTCCTTGACATCCCAGTTGTTCCGGACATCGCGCCCAATCACGGCCCACTTATGGGCATCTTCTCGTCGCTTCTCGCCTCGTCCAGGGAGACCAACGCTGTGGTTGCGTGCGACATTCCCGAGCCCAACATACCGCTGCTCAGGAAGATGATCGCGGTCTCTGAAGGCTACGATGCGGTCATCCCACAAAGCGCAGAAGGGACGTTCGAGCCGCTCTTTGCCATCTATAATAAGAGCATCCTGCCGGCCATGCGCAGCTCCCTTGGGCACTGCTCGCGGAAGGTCTCCGAAGTCTTCAAGCACGCCAGGATTCGCTACTACCCCCTCGAGCAACGCCTCCAATTGAAGAACCTGAACACCATCAACGATTACGAGGATTACATTGGCCAAAATGGTATCGCGTGAGGAGGCGTACAACAGCGTCCTCTTCTCTGCCCCTAGACTTCCTACCCAAAGGGTCGCGCTCGACGAGGCCCTTGGCAGAGTCCTAGCCCAGGACGTAGTCTCTGACATAGACATGCCCCCCTTCGACAAGTCCGCCATGGATGGCTACGCAATTCGGCGAGAGGACCTGTTCAGGGAGCTTCATGTTCGCGAAGTGGTCCCGGCCGGGCACATACCGACGCGACGTGTGGGTCCGGGCGAGTGCGCCAAGATAATGACTGGTGCGATGGTTCCTGATGGCGCCGACTGCGTGATCATGAAGGAGCACGTTGAGCTCACGCCCGAGAACACAATCCGTTTTGTTGGGAAGGACACAGCGACGAACATCTGCTATAAGGCGGAGGACACCGAAGCTGGCGATATCGTTCTTCACGCCGGCGAGTGGCTCCGGCCTCAGCATCTCGCTGTCCTCGCCTCGGTTGGATGCATAGCTCCCCTGGTCTCAGATCGACCCCGTGTGGGTATCATTGCGACGGGGGACGAGCTGGTAGAACCAGTTGACAAGCCGGCCATCTCACAGATAAGAAACAGCAACAGCTACCAACTTCGAGCGCAGGTTGCCACAGTGGGCGGCCTCCCTCATTACTTCGGGATTGCGCGCGATACCGAGCACGCGATCGACTCCCTCTTGCGGGACGCCATTGACAAGACCGATGTTGTGCTTGTCTCCGGGGGCGTTTCAGTCGGGGATTACGACCTCGTGCCCGCCATCCTGAAGCGTTGTGGTTTCCATCTACTCTTCGAGAGTGTGGCGATCAAGCCGGGTAAGCCGACTCACTTCGGCGTCTCGGATGACGGATTCTGCTTTGGCCTGCCGGGCAATCCTGTCTCCACTTTTGTCGTATTCGAGCTCTTGGTCAAGCCGTTCCTTCTCCGGATGCAGGGGCACGACTACGCGCCCGCTAACGTAATAATGCCGCTCGAGGAGGCCATCGAAAAGCGCAGAACGAGCCGCGAGGCCTGGTATCCAGTTGTCCTGACCCCAAGCGGCGCTGTGAGACCGATCGAGTACCACGGCTCGGCGCACACCCGCGCGTTACCCCAGGCCGACGGCATCATCTGCATTCCGGCTGGGGTCACAAGGCTCGACAGAGGGGCGATGGTTCATGTTCGACAGATTTGACCGCCGCATCCACTATCTCCGTGTCTCCGTAACCGACAGGTGTAACCTGCGCTGCGTCTATTGCATGCCACCCGAGGGCGTTCCGCTTACCACGCACGCTGACATCCTGTCGTTTGAGGAGATACTGCACGTAGTCAAAACCGGCGTCAGGATGGGCATCGACAAGGTTCGGATCACTGGCGGCGAGCCGCTAGTTCGCCGGGGCATCGTAACGCTCGTCTCCATGCTCGCAGAGATTGATGGAGTTAAGGACCTTGCCATGACCACAAATGGCACACTGTTGGGCGAGTTTGCTGCGCCCCTCAGGAGCGCTGGGCTGCACCGGCTGAATATAAGCCTCGACACGCTTGACCCCGTGCGATACCGGCAGATCACGCGCCGTGGAGAGCTCGGACCCGTCCTTGAGGGAATAAGCGCCGCGCAGGACGCGGGGTTTCAGGGCACGAAGATTAACTGCGTCGTTAACAGATCGTCCGCAGAGCCAGACGCCGTCCCAGTGCGGCGTTTCGCGCAGGAGCACGGGCTTGAGGCTCGTTTCATACGGCAGATGCACATCCCAGGGGGCAAGTTCTGGGTGGTTGATGGCGGCACCGGCGGCGATTGCGAGCACTGTAACCGACTGAGGCTCACAAGCGATGGTTTAGTGAAGCCCTGTCTTTTCAATGACATAGCATTTTCATGCCGCGAGCTCGGCCCGGCCGAGGCCATCAGGCGCGCGGTCGCTGCAAAGCCCGAGTCAGGGCGGGCGGGCGCTCAGAACGAGTTCTACGTTATGGGAGGTTGAGATGGCCGAAGAGCTTACACACATCGATGACAAGGGTCGGGCGAGGATGGTGGACATTAGCGGCAAAACGCCTCAGCTTCGCGTCGCGCGCGCCTCGGGCAGGATTGAGCTCGCCGAGCGGACAGTGGAACTAATCGCCGCTAACAACATCAAGAAGGGGGACGTCCTCAGCGTGGCGGAGATCGCAGGTGTTCAGGCTGCCAAGCGCACGTCAGAGCTCATCCCGCTCTGCCATCCACTCCCCATCACGAGTATCACCGTGACGGCGAGTCTTGACCCACACAGCGTCTCGGTCGAGAGCGAGGTGTCCTGCATCGCAAGGACGGGCATTGAGATGGAGGCGCTCACCGCGGTCGCAGTCGCCCTGCTAACAGTTTATGACATGTGTAAAGCAGTCGATAAGAAGATGCGCATCGGGGAGATAGTTCTGCTCTCGAAGGCCAAAACCGATGTCGAATGAGAGCAAACAACGAACACCGCCTTCCGATTGATGCGCAGCTCAGAATGGACAAGAGAAATCCACAATGAAACAGCACCGGAAAACTAAGCCGACCGTTCTTTCGGTCAATATCTCGAGACAGAGGGGGACATGTAAGAGACCGGTCAAGAGCATCGAGCTCACCGACCGGGGCATTGAGGCGGACGCCCACGCAGGCCAGTGGCATCGGCAGGTCAGCCTGCTGAGCAAGGAGACCATTGACACGTTTTCAGCCGATGTCGGTCGCGATTTTGCGCCAGGGGACTTCGCGGAGAACATCACAACGTGGGGGTTGGACCTCTCTGAAGTGTCGCTATTAGATGAGTTCACGATATGCAAGACCCGCCTTGAGGTAACCCAGATCGGGAAGGCTTGCCACCCGGGCGGGTGCAGCGTTTTCAAACAGGTTGGCAAGTGCGTGATGCCACGTGAGGGCATCTTCTGCCGGGTCAGGTCGGGCGGTAGCATCGCGGCGGGCGATGCCATCGGGGTGTATCCTCATAACCTCTCATTTCGAGTTCTTACCTTGAGCGATAGGGCAAGCCGGGGAGACTACGAGGACAGAAGCGGACCTCGCATCACTGCCATTCTCAACGAGTTCTTTCGTCCCAAACGCTGGCGGCAAGAGGTGGTAAACTATCTGCTTCCTGACGACCCAGAAAAGCTGAGAGCATTCCTTGTAGCAGCGCGAGAAGACGGGGTAGATGTGGTCATCACGACAGGCGGCACTGGCGTTGGGCCACGAGACATCACCCCTGATGTGGTCGCGCCTATGTGCGACAAGCTTCTACCGGGCATCATGGACTACGTCCGCCTCAAATACGGTGCGCAAATCCCTACGGCACTTCTAAGCCGGTCCATCGCCGGAGTCATGGGGCGCACCATTGTTTACGCACTGCCGGGCAGTGTACATGCGGTCGAGCAGTACATAGGTGAGATTCTCAAAACGATCGAGCATCTAATCCTGACCGTTCATGGCATCGATCCCCACGCCGGCTGATGAGTCTCGGCGGGTCTATCCGGGCTTGGGATTTGAAGATGGAGTCGCCACAAAGAGGGGAATGTGCCGAGGGAGGGCCGTTCAAAGCAAAACAGCCCGAACGCCACGGCGAGGCTTCTGCATCAGTTGTGCGGCGCCCGGCCGAGGCTAATGATGACGGGGTAGTCAGCGACTATGACATCGTGCAGGATGATCGTCCTCAGCGAGGCGGTATATTCGTAGGTGACGTAAGATTCGATGCACGGGTGCTTGTCCTCGGGCACAGAGAAGTTGGGATAGGTCTGCATTTGAACGGGCCAGACATCAAGAGGGAGGCCGCCGTATGGGTTCTCGATCTCAAGGTCGTAGCTCTGGGGCGGCTCGGCCTCCGGCGTCGAGCTATCGGCCTTGACGTCCCTGTAAATCGCGATTCGGACGTCGGTAGGCGAGATGAATGAGCAGAAGCGGAGAGGCCCGGGGTCCCTGTCTGGAAACCTGAACCACAGCGGATGTGGAGTCATGGTGCTGTCGAGGCCGGCGCAGATGGCCTGCAACGTGTAATAGGCTGGTCGTGGCTCGCAAGTTTGGTAGTTCAGTATTCCCCAGTCGTGGGCATAAAGCTCGGAGCCTTCCTTGAGCTGCCACCAGAAGGTCGGGACGCCGAGCACGAAGTTGATGATGTATGTCCTGGCGAGGTATTTGGCCTGTATCTCTGGACCCCAAAGATCGTATAACCAGCAGTCCTGCATGACCCACACGCTAGCACCGTCTCTGCACTCGAAGAAGGGCTCTAGGAACTTGTCGAAATCCGCCATCTGGTCCTCGTACGTCGAAAACTCAGAGAGATGGCGCTCACACCAGGCGTTCTCCATCGTGGCGTCGTTGACGACCGGCGTCGGGCTTTCAGGGCGGTTGTGTGCGCTCAGTGCCCCGT
>DATLAJ010000154.1 GCA_035527515.1 bacterium | reverse complement strand
CGTGGCAAGGTCGCTGGAAGGGTGACTGACTAAGGTGTCGCACGCAACCAGGAGGCGTGGCGTCAGTCGCTCCACGCGCACCGCTCTTGACCAGATCCTGCTCCTAGTGGGTGATGTCGCGATCGCCCTCGCCGCGTACCTCGCCGCGTTCTGGCTCCGGTCAAACTTCACCTTTTTCATATTCGATGACGTGATGCCTTCTCACCGCATCTACGACGTTGGGCACTACGTGTGGCTGCTCATCTCCGGTCAGGTGGTCATCTTCTACTTCTTTGGTCTTTACGAGCCGCTTGACGCATTTCAGGTCAGGGTCCGATTGCGACCGATAGCGGGCGCCATAACCCTCGAGACCGTCCTGCTCGCCGCCTTCTACTTCTTCCTGCGAAGCGTGCCATTCCCAAGGTCGATCTTACCCATCTTCTGGCTGCTTAACTGCACGTTCATAAGCATCTTCAGGGCCTTATCTTTCCTCGTATTGGTCAAGGGCAGGCCGAAGAAAAAGGCCATTGTCGTCGGCACATCAACCGTCGCAAGAAGCCTACTGAAACGACTCAGCGAGAACCGAAGCTACCGAATCGAGGTAGTCGGCGTTATCCGCGCACCGACCGAGACGAGCGACGAGCGTGTGATCTGTGGGTTCCCAGTCCTGGGCGACGTCTCACGCGTGCCGGACATCATCGAGGAACTTGGAGTGGATGAGGTCATGATCGCCTCGCCCAACAGTTGGCAGCAGGATTTTTTGCCGAGGTTGATGTTCTCCTCTCGCCGCTCTCACGTCTCAGTCATTCCCTCCGATTACGAGGTGCTAATCGGAAGATTACAGGATTTCAGAATATCAGATGTGCCGCTAATCGAGATTGAATCAGCGCTGAAGCCCGCATTTCAACTCGCGATCAAGCGTGTCACCGATAGCACATTGTCCCTGGGCCTTTTTCTCGTCCTCTTGCCGTTTTTTCTGCTCATTGGCCTCCTTGTAAAAACCACCTCAAAAGGCCCCGTCTTCTACAAGCAGGAACGGATGGGCAAGGCCGGCAACCCCTTTAGGATAATCAAGTTCAGAACCATGGCCCACGATGCGGAGCGAGCAACCGGCCCGGTCCTGTCAAACAGCAGCGACAACCGCATCACTGGGATCGGGCGCATCTTGAGAAAAACCAGGCTGGATGAGCTGCCGCAGCTGTTAAACATCATCAAGGGTGAGATGAGCTTCGTGGGACCCAGGCCAGAGAGGCCCGTCTTTGTTGAAGAGTACTCGCAGCGGATACCTGGCTACTCGCAGCGGTTCTCAGTGCTTCCCGGAATAACCGGCCTCGCCCAAATACACGGCGGATACGCGACGATCCCTGAGATCAAGATCAAATACGACCTGGGCTACATCCAGAACTTCTCGATCTGGCTTGACCTGTTCATCATCATGGAAACGTTGAAAGTAATCCTAGTGGGCAACGGGTCCCGCTGAGCGCACCAGCGAGGGCCTCAGCCGCGCAGGGATGGCATCGGTTATAGGACTAGATAGAATGAGCGAGGACGAGCATGCACACCAGGTCGAAGAACCAGCCGTGAAATCTGAATCGCCCGAGAAACTCGAATCTGACGGCCAGGCGGATGACACGCTTCAATACGGATCGTCTGCGCTTGCTATCGCCTCGATCGTATTCGGCGGTTATCTGACGTTGACAGGACTGCTAGGCTGTGCCTGGCCCTGGCCTGTTCTGGAAGTCGCCGTGTCCCATGCGCCCATCCTTGTCTTTCCATGGATAATGAACGTCGTCGCGATCTGCCAGCTGCGTCGTCGTCGAGTCCCGCGGCGGTGGCTCGTGCTCTCAACCGCGATACTAGGAGTTGGGCTGTTGCTCCTGTTGACGCCGTTGCTCCTTAGGCGCAGTTGCTGGGATATCGCCTGGATGCTCGGGCGCATTGGGTTTGGCGTCCTTGTCGTGAGTATCGCCATCAACAACATATTGATCTGGGCACGAAAGAATCGGGGTGATTCCCATGCTGTGGCCGAAGTCGCAGGCATGACTTTGGCTCTAGCTGGTCTCATCTTTATACTTATCCCTTCGTTTTACGCTCACACCCTGCTGTTGCCGAGGCTGCCCCGTGACGACAGTCCTACTCGAGCTCTCAGCGATTGCCGGAACATAAGCACTGCCATTCTCCTCTTTCACAAGGACACCGGGATGTGGCCGATGTTTGTGTCTGCCGATCACGGCCCCGATTCCAGTCTCGACTACCTATATGGGAATATGGGCGGTATGCCGGGCTTGACAAAGGAGGCGTCGGAATCCTGGGGCAGCCGGTCGGAGGATATGTATTTCATTCTCGTCACGAATGGAAGGACACAGCCCTGGTATCAGTACGGTCGCGAATTCAGCAGGGACGAGCGCGATGCGTATCTAAAGGCCGGCAAAGCAGTCCCTCCCGCCGGTGGGTGGACTGGCCCGTATCTACCCTACGTGACCGATGATCCGTGGGGATATGCCTACCTTGTGTCCGTTAGCGGCTTCGAGGGCGGCATGAGGCCTGAGAACCACGTCTGGTGCCTGAGCGCGGGACCCAATCACATTGTGGATACTCCCGCGTGGGCAACCGAGACGCACGGCGACGATGTCGGTTACCGACACGAGTAGCCAATCGTGTCGCAAGTT
Source organism: bacterium (assembly GCA_035527515.1). Taxonomy (NCBI): domain Bacteria; species bacterium. The sequence goes on along the minus strand of DATLAJ010000154.1, from coordinate 2,453 downwards.
TGTCGCAAGTTCCCCCTATCCCTTCAGTCGATGAAGCAGCTGGTTCGTCGCCCCTTCCGAAACGAGTAAGCCTCCTTGTTTGACCTCGGCGAGCTGCGTGGTCAGCCCATCGACAAAATACTCCAGCCAACCCGTCATATCCATCCCGCTTCCCCGGACGCTTCGGATGGCACGGTAGAACGGGGCGCGGTCCCGGTCGTAGAACTCGCTGATGGTGAAGAGCCTCTTGAAACCGTATCCCGCCCCGCGAGGTCTGGCGTCGTAACGACGGCTGGATTCAGTTCTGCGCCTGGAGCCGTTGAGGGGGTCCCGGTGTTTATGATATATAGTATCCGTCTGTTAGGATTTCTTTTGGGAGGTGGCGCGAGACTCAAAGCCAAAACCTCAGCTCAGTGGATGGTGCAGAACGTCTGCAATGGAGACCGTGAGACTTTCGTTGGAAGTGGGACCAAACTTTTCGTCCTCGTGGATTACACGTATCAGTAGGAATACGCCATGCGCCTGTATCTAATCAATCCCTCCAATCCGCTCGTCAGAATCGTCAGAGTCAAAGAGAACCGCTGGAACCGCTATCGCGTCTGGAAGCCACTCGGGCTCATGGTTCTCGCGGGCCTGACCCCGCCGGAGTGGGAAGTCACGATCCTGGACGAGAACCTTGGCGTGCCTGACTATTCGGCGATGCCGCGGCCGGACCTTGTGGGCATCACCGCATTCACTTCCCAGGCCAACCGAGCCTACGAGGTGGCCTCGCAATTCCGGCGCCTGGGGGTGCCCGTGGTCATGGGAGGCATTCACGCGAGCGTCTGCGAGGACGAGGCTTTGGAACGCGTGGACTCGGTCGTTACCGGGGAAGCCGAGGCCGTCTGGGCGCAGGTCCTGGAAGACGCTCGGCATGGCTGCCTGAAGCGCCGGTATTCCGGAGGGTTCGCCGACATAAACAAGGTCCAGCCCGCCCGGCACGATCTGCTGGCCACGGGCTACGCATGCGGCGCCATTCAGACCACGCGCGGCTGTCCTTTGAACTGCAGCTTTTGCAGCGTTTCGACGTTCAATGGGCTCCAGTATCGCCTGCGGCCCATTCCGGATGTCGTAAAGGAATTCCAGTTGATTCGTGAGAAGCAAGTTCTGGTCGTGGACGACAACCTCATCGGCACGCGCCCCGAAGACCTCGCCCGCGCCAAAGACCTGTTTCGAGCCTTGATTCACGCGGACCTGCACAAGGAATGGATTGCCCAGGCCACCATCAACTTCGCCGACGACGAAGAACTCATGGCGTTGGCCGCGAAGGCCGGGTGCAGGGGCGTTTTCATCGGCTTTGAGTCCCCAACAGAGGAAGGCCTCCGTGATCTCGGCAGGAAATACAATCTGCTGAAGGGCCGGGATTCCCGCGACTCGGTGAGGCGCATACAGCGGCACAATATCCTAGTCGTGGGGTCGTTCATTGTCGGTCTGGACACGGACGAGGCGGGTATAGGCAGGCACATCGCCGACGTGGCCCGTCGGTACGGCATGGACTATCTCAACGTGTTGTTCCTGACGCCTTTGCCCGGCACGCGTCTGTGGGATAGGATGGAATCAGAGGGCCGCATTGTCCTCGATGGGTTTCCGGAGGACTGGAAGTATTACACGCTGACTTTCCCAGTGGCCCGGTACACGCACCTGTCTCTGGATGAAGTTATTAAGGAGATGATCTCCTGCGACCAGGGCTTCTATTCAATACCACACCTCATGCGCAGAGTGTGGAGGAACCTGTGGCGATGGCGCAACCCGTTCATCACCTTGGTGGGCAATCTCTCGTACAGGAGTAACTCTCGCCTGGCCGGCAAGGCATACGTGGACTTCAAGTGCCAGCAGGGCCAAAGGTACATCAATTGACGAGGGCCGTTGCACACGAAGATGAGGCATCTAAGGGAACAAGCGCTGCCCAGAGCCGCCATCAACCGGGATTCCCCTGTTCGGCGGCCTAAAAGGCGCATGTCGCAAGTCGTGTCGCAAAGATTGTCGCAAAGATTGTCGCAAACATGTCGCAAACCTGCTGGACCTCGTGTCACAGCTCGGTGTCACAGCTTGTCATAGCTTGTCACACTGATTGCGTGGGAGGCATGCAATGATGCTGGGAAGGAGACGAGAACTACGGAACCTGCTGAAGGTGAGACCATACCTCGTCTTCCTCCGGTCGGTTCCAGTCCTCACCAAGTGCCTGCTCGCTCAAGAGAGCCGTCTCGGAGACATCGGGCTCGTCAATTATGGTCACGATCGCCCGACATCCACGCGTCAGGTGGACGGGCTCCCGTAACCGGACCTTTCCGTCCGGCCCGATCGTCGCCTCAACTGATTTCAGCATGATATGATCACCTCCACGCCTCCAGCACCAACCGCCGCGTCCGGAACTCGCCGAAACGCCTGATTTCCTTCTCCTTCAGGACGCGGAATGTCTCGCCGGCGAGTAGTGC
>DATLAJ010000153.1 GCA_035527515.1 bacterium | reverse complement strand
CTCGAGTTCCGATGGGCTCATTCTGCTTGTCTATCAAAACTGCCGCATTCCTGTCAAACCTAATATACGACCCGTCTCTACGCCTGACCTCCTTGGCACACCGAACTATCACAGCACGAACCTTCTCACCCTTCGGAACGTTTGAACCAGGGGTAGCCTCCTTGACGGATGCCGTCACAATGTCCGCTATCGATGCCGTCTTCCGACCCGAAACACCCAATACCGATATACAAGATAACCTCTTCGCCCCCGAATTGTCGGCGACGTCGAGGGAAGTCATCATTCTGATCATTTCGCCTCACAGTCCTCAGACCAAGAACCTCCTACTTGGCTCTCTCAACTATCTCAACCAACCGCCAGTGCTTCCGCTTCGACAGCGGCCTTGTCTCCATGATCCTGACACGATCCCCAATCCTACACTCGTTATTCTCATCGTGAACCAAGAGCCGTTGCACACGTTTGACATACTTCTCGTAATGCGCATGCTTTCTCAACTGCTCGATAACGATAACGGTCGTCTTGTCCACTGCGACTCTCGCCACAACACCTGTTCTCGACTTGCGCCGTCCCCTATCTGCCATCGCTGTCCCGCTGAGTTACCTCTTTCTGTTTCCGAATCGTGATCACGCGAGAAAGCTCACGCCGAGCTGTCCTCAGCCGAAGCGGATTCTGAATCTGTCCCGTCGCTTTCTGAAACCGCAGGTTAAACAGCTCCCGCCTCAAATCGGCCTCCATACCTCCGAGCTCCTCCGCAGCTAACGCCCAGAGCTGAGACTTGCGAACCATCAATTAAACTCCTCCCCCCTGAGCTCCTAAGTCAAAAACAATCCCGTGGGACACAAATCGTGTCTTAATACCAATTTTCTGCGATGCCAGCCGAATCGCCTCTTTTGCCAATGTCTCTGATACTCCCTCCATCTCGTAGAGTATCTTTCCCGGCAAGACCCGCGCAACCCAATCCTTGGGAGGACCCTTGCCCTTGCCCATCCGCGTCTCCGCAGGCTTCTCCGTCGTAGGCTTGTCAGGGAAAACACGAATCCAGATCCTTCCGCCTCTCTTGATCTTACGCGTCATCGCAACCCTAGCAGCCTCGATCTGACGAGCAGTTAGCCAGCCAGGCTCCAACGCCTGAAGACCATACTCGCCGAAGGACAACCTGTTGCCTCGAAAGGCCTTCCCCTTCATCCGACCACGTTGACGTTTACGATACTTGACCTTGCGCGGCATTAACATCAGGAAGACCTCTCCTTGGGGGACTTGCCCAAGATCTCGCCCTTGAACACCCACACCTTCACGCCTATCGCCCCATAAGTCGTCCGAGAAACTGCACACCCATAGTCAATGTCAGCACGAAGAGTGTGGAGCGGCAAACGACCCTCCAAATACCACTCCCGCCGAGACATTTCCGCACCACCAAGCCGACCCGCACACGAAACCTTGATCCCCTCTACCCCAGCACGACGCGCAGAACCAATAGCTCGTTTCATCGCTCGCCTAAACGATGTGCGCCTCAGCAACTGCGACGCGATGTTCTCAGCGATCAGCCTCGCATCAGTGTCAGGATTCTCGATACTCAATACCTCTATATGAACGCTCTTGCCGATCTGTGCGACCAACATGTCCCGAAGCTTGGAAACCTCTGCTCCCTTCCGACCAATAACCCTGCTCGGAAACGCTGTCTCAATAAATATCCGAATATCACTGTCCCGCTGACGTTCAATGCGAACCTTCGAGACCGCCGCATTAGCAAGCTCAGCCCTGAGCGCCCTCTTGATCGCAAGGTCCTCGTGAACATACTTGGCGTAGTCTTTCTTGGAATACCACTTGGAATCCCAATCCCTCGTTACGCCCACTCGAAGACCGATCGGATTAGCTTTCTGACCCAAGCCTGCTCTCCCTCTCTTTCACTAGCCCTTTGCTCTCCGACCCTCTAGCCTTAACCTTCTCCGCATCGAGCTCAGCCTCGGGCTCCTCGAGAACTATCCGAACATGCGCCCTCCGATGACGTATCAAAAATACACGACCTCGCGCCCTAAAACGCGCTCGCTTCTCTGTCGGTCCAGCTCCCAAGTCAACCCTCGACACAAAGAGCGAAGCCGCGTCACTTATCTTAGGATTGTTCCCCGCGTTGGCAATCGCAGACCGCAATAACTTCAGCATGATCCGAGCCGTCCGACGAGGCGAGACCATTAACACCCGCTCGGCTGCCTCGGCCGTTCTATGTCGTATCAAGTCCGCAACCGGCTTCATCTTCCGGAATGAGACTCGCTCGAACCTTAAAAGCGCACTAGCCTGTTCCACGCACGTGCCTCCGACCTACACTACTTCTTCATCTTCTTAGCACGGCCTGCTCGCTCAAGCTTGCCGCCGTGCCCACGAAAAGTCCGTGTGGGCGAAAACTCACCCAACTTGTGACCAACCATGTTCTCCGTCACAAAAACAGGAATAAACTTCCGACCATTGTGAACCAAGAACGTAAGGCCCACAAAATCAGGCACCACTGTCGAACGCCTTGACCAAGTCTTAATTGGCCTCTTCGACTTCTCCTTCTGCTGCGTCCTGACGTGCTTCATCAGGTGCGCATCCGCAAAAAAACCTTTCTTGAGCGATCTAGTCATCAGATAATCCGCATTACTTATGCTTACGAGCTTTTACTATATATCTAGTTGATAGCTTCTTCTTATTGCGAGTCTTCATCCCTTTAGTGGGCTTGCCCCACGGACTCACCGGATGCCTACCACCTGAACTCTTCCCCTCTCCCCCTCCATGAGGGTGGTCAACCGGGTTCATGGCCACACCCCGGACCTTGGGCCTCTTACCAAGCCAGCGAGAACGCCCAGCCTTGCCGATGTGAATAGTCGAGTGCTCACTGTTCCCAACCTGCCCTATCGCCGCATAACAGTCAAGGTGAAAAAGCCTAACCTCCCCAGAAGGTAACCTCACGTGGGCATAATTGCCCTCCTTCGCCAGTAGGTCCGCCTCAGCGCCAGCACTCCGAGCCACCTGCGCTCCCTTGCCCGGCCTCAGCTCGAGGCAGTGAACCACCGTCCCAAGCGGGATGCTCCTCAAGGGCAACGTATTGCCAGGCTTGATATCCGAAGAAGGCCCTGTCTCTATCTTGTCGCCTACCTTCACCTTATCCGCAGCTATCGTGTAACGCTTCGCCCCGTCGGCATAAAATAGCATCGCCAGCCGCGCTGCTCGGTTCGGGTCGTATTCCACCCGCTTGACCGTCGCGGGAACACCCGACTTGTCACGCCTCACGAAATCCACGACTCGATATTTCCGCTTAACGCCTCCCCCCTGGTGCCGCACTGTGATGCGGCCCTGGTTGTTTCGCCCTGCCTTCTTCTTGCAGGGCTTCAGGAGCGACTTGAGGCCGGGACCCTTCTCGGTAACAGTCTCAAACGTCGAGACCGACATCCCTCTTTGCCCGGGCGTCGTGGGCTTAATCCGCCTTACTGCCATAACCTCACCAAAACTATATTAAACACTATACATTCTCAAAATACTCAACCCTAGCGTCCCTCGGAAGACTCACCACCGCCTTCTTCCACGACGACGTCTTCCCAATATACCGCCCCAGCCGCCGGGACTTGCTCTTCCGACGCATGATGTTCACCTTCAACACCCTAACCTTGAAAGCCGCCTCAGCTGCCCTCTTGATCTGTGGCTTGCTCGCTGATAACTCCACCTTCAGAACCACCTTATTGTAATCAGACTTCAACGCGGTGGACTTCTCCGACAACACCGGATATCTCAAAATCTCGTATTCTCTAGACACCTTCCATCCTCGCTTGAAGAAGCTTCAGCGACTCCTCGGTCAGGAACAACCTGTCCGCCAAGAGTATGTCATAAACCGTTATCCGATCAATACACTTCACTAAAACAGACTTTATGCTTCCAGTATAACTCTTCCTTGGATGGAACCCGAGGTTCCGAGCAGACTTCTCTACTACCTCGTCCCTCTCAGACAGACCGATCAGAACCCGACCCATGCCCCCAAGCCCAACTAGCGTCATCAAAAGGGCCTTCGTCTTGATCTCTTTCAGCCCAAAATCCCTCACAACAACCACGGCGTCGGACGAAAACCGATCGGACCATGCCATCCTAAAGGCCTGCCTCCGCAGGCTTCTCGGCGGCTTGCTCTTAACCACGCGAGGCTTCGGCCCAAACACCACTCCGCCACCCTCCCAAAGCGGCGAAGTCCTCGTGCCAGCCCTGGCCCGACCTGTGCCCTTCTGGCGAAAAGGCTTTCTGCCTCCGCCACGCACCTGCGCCCTGGTCAGCGAGCTCGCTGTCTTCTTCATATAATTATTGATCTGGGCACGCACAACCTCGTGTAGGACATGCGGCTTCGGCTCCACCCCGAAGTGCGACTCGTTCAGCTCGACCGAGCCGACCTGATTACCCTGAGCATCAAGAATTTTCGTTTCCACCCTAGCTAAACCCACTATATATTGCGCTTGCTCGCGGACTCAACTTTCGACAAAAGCAGATACCGACCGCCGGCGCCCCCAGGAACTCCGCCTTTAACAAGCACTGCATTTCTTTCCTTCATAACACTGATCACCTTGGCCCGGCTGAGCGTTACACGGTTCCCGCCCATTCTCCCAGGTAGCTTCTTCCCCCTGTGAACACGGGATGGAGTAGCCGAGGTGCCTATGGACCCAGGGATACGACCACAATGCGAGCCATGGCTCTTAGGGCCGCCGCTGAAACCATGTCGCTTGACCACCCCGGCGAAGCCCTTGCCCTTGCTTATCCCTGTTATCCTGACCAGATCACCAGCCTCAAATAGGGCCGCATCCAGCTTCTGACCCACCTCATAGCCACCCACATCGTCAACCCTGAACTCACGCAGCAGGTCAACCGCGTCCAGGCCAGCCCGCTTCAGATGACCTCGCAGTGCCTTGGTCATCCGCTTGAACTTCTTCCGCGACTTAATCCCAACCTGAACAGCATTGTAGCCATCCGACCCCTTCTCGCTCTTAACCTGAACCACGCGACAGTCCTCTACCTGAAGCACCGAGGCCGGCACGACATCACCGCTCTCGAGGAAAACCTGGGTCATCCCGAGGCTCTTGGCGATCACACCCACACTTATAGGGTTCACTACAACTTAACCTCTATCTCTACGCCAGCCGGCAGGTGAAGATTCAAGTCCATGATCGTCTTCACCGTCCGCTGGGAAGGTTCTACTATCTCGATCAGTCTCTTGTGCGTCCTTATCTCAAACTGCTCCCGAGACTTCTTGTCAACGTGCGGAGAGCGAAGCACAGTGAAAATGCTACGTTCGGTCGGAAGAGGGATTGGCCCCATCACGCGCCCACCGGCCTGCTTCACGCTATCTGATATCCGCCGGCTCGTCTCATCCAACAGCCGTTGGTCGAACCCCCGCAGCTTGACTCTTATCTTCTCAGTTTCCATACATTCTCGATTTCCCGTTTGAAACAATCCTGAAGGAGAGACCTCCAAACCAAGAGACAGAACCGCCCATTATATTTTCCGAAACTGATGTGTCAACACCCAAATTAAAACATCCCATGAAACAATATCTCTCACCCTCGGTCAGTGACAACTCTTCAGAACCTCCTGCTGAACTGACCAAGGAACCTGCTGATACCGATCGAACTGCATCGAGTAATTCCCTCGCCCCTTCGTGAACGACCGAAGCGCCGTAGCATAGCCGAACATGTTTGCGAGCGGCACTTCTGCCTTAACGGTTTCTATATTGTTCCCAGAAGATATGCTCCACACTTTGCCTCGCCTGGCCTGAAGGTTTCCGGTTACCTCACCAACCGACTCGGGAGGAAGCGTTATCTCAAGCTCAAAAATGGGCTCGAGAAGAACCGGTTTGGCCTCCTTTATCACCTTCAAAAAAGCCTCCCGACCCGCCAGCATGAAAGCGATCTCCGAAGAATCCACGGGATGAAACGAGCCGTCAACAAGCGCAACCTGCACGTCAATTACCGGATACCCCGCGATCACTCCCTCTTGTGAGGCGCCCAACACCCCCTTTTCAACGGACGAAATAAACTGCTTCGGGATGACCCCGCCAACGGTCCTGTCCTCAAACACAACCCCAGCGCCAGATTCGCCTGGCTCTACCTCAAGCCATACGTCAGCATATTGGCCGCGTCCACCGCTCTGCTTGACGATCTTGCCCTCAGCGCGCGCCTTCTTAGTTATCGTTTCGCGATAACTCACCCGGGGACGACCTATGTTTGCGTCAACGTTGTACTCGCGAAGCAGCCGGTTCAAAACTACATCGATGTGCAGCTCGCCCATTCCCGAGATGATTGTCTCTCCTGTCTCAGAATTGTGCGCAATCTTGAAAGTCGGGTCCTCCCGCGCAAGCGTCCTCAAGGAGCTAGAAAGCTTCTCTCTGTCCTTCATCGTCTTGGGCTCAACACTGACCGACACCACCGGCTCAGGGAACACGATCTGTTCCAGAATGATTGGCGCATCCTGGTCGCAAACGGTATCCCCCGTCGAGAGATTCTTGGCGCCAACTATCGCCGTGATGTCCCCAGCATAGACGTTCGACACGTCCTCATACTTGTTGGCATGAATCTTGAGCAGCCTCGAGACCCGCTCACGGCCTCTCGTTCTCGGATTGAATACGTACGAGCCCGCAGAAAGCTTCCCAGAATACACCCGACAAAACGCAAGCGTCCCCATCTTCGGATCAGATATTATCTTGAAAACGAACCCACAAAACGGCTCCGAATCCCTCGGCCGCCGATGTATCTCCGCACCTGTGACCGGGTCCAACCCCCTAGCCGCCGGCGCGTCAACCGGCGACGGCAAATAGTCACAAATCGCGTCCAGAAGAAGCTGCACACCCTTGTTCTTGAATGCAGAACCACAAAGCACCGGCACGATCTTGTTCTCAATCGTACCACGCCGAAGCAAAAGACGCATCTCGCCCTTAAAACTCGGCACATTGCGGTAAAAACTGTCCAAAATAGAATCGTCAACCTCGCTCAACGCCTCAACGAGGCGCTCACGCGACTTGGCCACGCTTGCACTGAACTCCTCCGAGATAGATTCCCGGCGAACCTTCGCCCCAGAAGTTATCTCGTCAAAGAACAGGGCCTCCTCCTCAACGAGGTCTATTATGCCTGAAAACTCAGCCTCTGCTCCGATGGGGATTGCTATCGGCGCCGCAACGCAGCCAAAAGTCCGCTCGATCTCCTTCACCGCGCCGAAATAGTCCGCCCCAGTTCTGTCCATCTTGTTTACGAAAACCAACCGCGGGACGCGATACTTGTCCGCCTGGCGCCACACCGTCTCCGACTGAGGCTGAACCTTGCCGACTGCGCAGATTATCATGACGACGCCATCAAGAACTCTGAGGCAGCGCTCAACCTCTGCCGTGAAATCGACGTGCCCGGGAGTGTCAATAACATTGATCCTGTAATCCTTCCAAAAACACTGCGTCGCAGCAGATGTTATCGTAATACCGCGTTCCTGCTCGAGCTCCATCCAGTCCATCACCGTGTTGCCTGTATCGACCTCGCCAATCCGATGCGAGGTCCCTGTATAATACAAAATCCTCTCCGTAGTCGTCGTCTTGCCCGCATCAATGTGGGCCATCAGACCAATATTCCGAATCTTGTGAAGAGGATACTGTCTCGCCATCTTTCACACTCATGATTAAAAAACCAACGGAAACGCCACACGGGTGCCGCCCCGGCACAGCGCTCTACCCTCGAGGCAAGTCAACCAGAAGCTACGAGCAAAAAAGTGTCTTCATGCAGCTACCACCGATAGTGCACAAAGGCCTTATTCGCCTCCGCCATCTTCTGAATGTCTTCCCTACGTTTTACGGCGCCTCCCCTGCTCTGGCTTGCATCCAAAATCTCCGCGGCCAGTCTCTCTTGCATCGTTTTCCCGTCTCGCTTCCTGGCGAAACTGGTCAACCACCGCACACTCAGCGCCACCTGCCGGTGCAGCCTAACCTCCACCGGCACTTGATACGTCGCCCCGCCTACCCTTCGCGATTTGACCTCCAAGATCGGCTTAGTATTCTCCAGCGCCTTGAACAAAACCTCGAGCGGATCGCTCTTGGATTTAGTCTTGATGATCTCCAGGGCATCGTAAACGATGCGCTCGGCCAGGCTCTTCTTGCCCCACCGCATGATGGAATCGATTAACTTCGTCACGAGGCTGTCGCCATAAACGGGGTCCGGAGAGAGGACTCGCCGCTGTATCTTTCTTCGTCTTGCCATCCTAATCTTTCTCTCAGACTATAACACAGAACACAATATGAGGTTCCCCACCACAATCCAGACTACTTAGTAGAGCCCTTAGGTCGCCTCGTCCCATACTTGCTCCTGCTTCTTTTTCTGTTCTCAACGCCTGCCGTATCAAGAGTGCCCCTCACCACGTGATAGCGCACGCCCGGCAGGTCCCTAACTCTGCCCCCTCTTATTAAAACAACCGAGTGTTCCTGCAAATTATGCCCCACGCCAGGAATATAGGCATTGGTCTCCAGCCCATTCGTCAGGCGGACTCTGCATATCTTCCTCAAAGCAGAGTTCGGCTTCTTCGGCGTAACAACAGTTACACGAAGACAAACCCCTCGCTTCTGTGGGCAAAACCCAAGCGCTGGGCTCTTGCTCTTCTTCCGAACACGCTTTCTGCCGTGTCTCACAAGCTGATTAAGAGTCGGCAATATCACCCTCCATATTAGCGTGGATTAACTCCATTAACTGCCAAAAAGACCACTTGCCTCCTTGGTTGTCTCCTCCCTCTCCTCCTTCATACCTGCCAACTCGGACATGTCCACGTTTAGCCTAGGCTCCACTCTGTGAATCTCGGCACCAGTGCCCGCCGGAATCAGCCGACCAACTATTACGTTCTCCTTCGGACCAAGAAGATAATCAACGCTCCCCGCAATGCTCGCCCCAGCCAGCACCCGCGTCGTATCCTGGAACGAAGCTGCAGATATGAAACTATCGGTGCTCAGTGAAGATTTTGTTATCCCCAGCAGCAGAGGCTTCGTCTTCGCAGGTGAGGCCGGAAGTCCTACCCCAGGCCGTGCCCCTCGCTCCGCAAGTATCTTGTTCTCCGCCTCTAGCTCCTCTGGAGCGACCAGCTGATGATACCTAAATCTGCTATCGCCGATCCTGATTATCCTCAAATACTGCTGAATCCGACGATTCTCCTCAAGCTTCGCCGTCTTGTCAACATGCTGCTCCGGAAGAAACTTAGTATCGCCAGCATCGATCACCACCGACCGCCGCAGCATCTGACGAATTATCAGCGCTATGTGCTTGTCGTTGATCGTGATCCCCTGCAACCGGTAAACCTCTTGTATCTCGTTCACAAGGAACTTCTGAAGCTCCTCCTCGCCCAACGCCTCCAAAATGTCCTGTGGGTCTGGGGAACCCTCCATAAGCGGCTCACCTGCCTCGACAACATCCTCCTCCAGAACGGTTATATGTTTGCCCCTTGGGATAAAATACTTCTCCTCCTCTCTTTCACAACTCGGGACCTTCTTCTTATTGGCCTCAAGCTCCTCGCAAACAGCACTGAAGACCTCGTCCTCTACATACGAACCAGGCGCGAGGCTCGACTCACCCGCATCAACCACTTTCACTAAGTGCGACTGAACCAGAATCTCAAAAAAACGCCTCGTCGTCTTGCCATACTTCACGCGACCCTTGTTCTTCGCGATCACCGCTTTTTCTTTCGGCTTCCTCGCCTGAAATAACTCAACAACACGCGGAAGTCCCCCAGTGATGTCCTTCGTCTTGCTCAACTCCTTGTAGAGCTTCGCCAACGAGTCCCCAGACTCCACCTTGTCCCCGTCCTCCGCAATTAGGTGAGCGCCTACGGGCAATTGATAATCCCCAACCACAGCCCCTGCCTCATTACGTATCAAAACCCTCGGCGAGAGTATCTTCTCATCACTCTTGGCAGACCCTTTCTCTGAAGCCACCCTCTTCGTAAGGTCCCTCAACTCCTCACTTATTATTGCACGAATCGGCATGCCGCTTATCGCGTGGAACTCCTCGCTCACGGTAACGCCCGGCACAATATCGGCGAGCTCAACAACACCCTCCTGCTCGGTCATAATGACCTTCGCATACGGGTCCCACTCGATGATCTCATCATCCTGCGCGACTTTGCCACCGTCCTTGACCTTTATGTGCGCACCGTGGTTAACGATGTGCCTGGCCAACGTTCGGGAACTCTTGTCCAACTTGTCCAAGATCGAGACATGTCCACCTCTTCTTGAGGTTACAACCCACTCTCCATGCTTGTTCCTGACCGTTGTCAGGTCTGCGTCGTAACAGAGTATCCCTGACGCCGAGGCCTCAATCACGTGCTCCTCAACCGTCGTACTCGCTGTCCCACCTATATGAAAGGTCCGCAGAGTAAGCTGAGTCCCAGGCTCACCGATCGACTGCGCTGCAATAATGCCCACTGCCTCGCCGATCTCCACCATCGTGCCTCGAGCAAGGTTACGCCCATAACATTTGACGCAAACCCCGGTTTTAGCCTCACACGTCAACACCGAGCGAATGGCAACCTGCCTAATGCCGGCCTGCTCAATCTCCCGCGCTTTGACCTCGCTAATCTCCTCGTTGTAGGGAACGATCACGCGCCCATCAGGTCCAACTATGTCCTCCAGAGCCACGCGCCCAAGAATCCT
>DATLAJ010000152.1 GCA_035527515.1 bacterium | reverse complement strand
CTGGGCGCAGTCCCGGTGCGGATGCGGGCGGTCGCTTAGCCTGAACCTCCGCTCGCCCTTCGGGCTCGCTACGGTTCAGGCTAAGCGGCGTTGGCATGATCGAGATGAACGATACTTACAGAAAACTTGTTGCACCGCTGTTATCACCCCGTATGACGAGCTCAATCTGACGCCCTTCTCCTATGATCTATCAATCGGAACAGAAGTTGTGTCCGTGCGACCTTCTGAACGCTTGCAGAGCAAGCCCCCGTACGACCTGGACCCGGGCGAGACAGCTATCGTTCTGACTCGCGAGTTCATCGCGCTTCCCCCGTCATACGCAGCGACTGTCTGGCCCCGCTTCAGCCTTGTCCGAGAGGGCCTTTTCCAGAGCATGGTCAAGATCGACCCAACATGGTACGGCAGGCTCGCGGTTGCCATGACCAACCTCTCGCCGCGGACTTTCAAGCTGACTGGAGACATGCCCTTTGGCACGTTGATTCTCTACGGCCTGCGCGAGCCATCCGATATGTACCTCTGGAAGCTGGGGGAGATAGAGCCTGTCTCGGTTGACATATCAAGTGTTGCAGGACGAGAACGCATCTCGGAAGCCCTGAGAGACTTCGAGGGAGTAGCTTGGATAGAAGGGACTGATCTCAAGGTCCGAGCTTTGAAGCAATCTGACTACCGCGAGCTATTGGGGCTGGACTCCAGCCGGCTCTGGAAACGAGCAGTCACGGACGCCAGAGGCAAATGGCTGACGGCCACAAAGGGGGATGCCCGGATCGTCGGGATGTATGGCCTTGGCATGGATGACCTTGGCGATATCACCAAGGGAAAGCCCAAGGGGACGCCGGTCGATCTGTCTTCCCTTGACAGTGAAACTGTTACCGCTGATCGCCTGCGACGTGCGGCCGAGGAGCATGGTAAGCCGTTCGACCTCATTTCAGGCATCCCCGCCATGGTGAAGGCGTCCGTTAGCGATACGATACGAAGCGAGATCGAAGGGGTAGTAGGGCGTTCCGTCTACCCGAGCGTGGTTACTCTCGTCTTGCGAATGGTTGGATCACTGTCCCTCGTTGTCGGTCTCATTGCACTGATTATCAAGCTGCAGACTACAAGTGATGCAGGTGTCGAGAAGCTGATTGTGTGGAGCATCGTGATCTTCGGGTTGACCATCCTCGCGATCATGGTTCTTGTACCCCGTCTGCTCCTTCCCTCGAGGGATTCAGGGACTCGTCCGCCCGGGCACATTCTCCACGCTGTCGGCCGCTTCGTTCGGGGAGTCGGTCTCTGCTTAAGTGGTAGAATACGTCACAGAAGATCGCCGAAGAAAGGGCCAGATGATTCCGGGCCCGTGCAATAGCCCAGAGCGCAAGATGTGTCGAGCTACAGCCTAGAACATATCGACATCGAAGTGAACCACAGGTGCAACTTAGCCTGCAGACATTGCTCTGCGCGCGCGGCCAAGGGGCGGCAGACGAACGAATTGAGCGTCGCGGAGATTAGTGCTGTCCTCAGAGATGCCACGGTTCTGGGACTGCGGAAGGTTGGCTTGACTGGCGGCGAGCCGCTTGAGGATGTTCCGAAGCTTGAGGCAATCGCCAGATTCTGTGCCGACGACCTTGGCACGCCGGTCCACATGCACACGAACGGTACTCTCGTGGCCGAGGAGCACTGTAAGCCGGGAGGCGTATTGTCTCTTTTCGAATCCGTGAGCATCACCTTTCTAGGAGGCGATGCGGAGACCCACGATTCGATGACCAAGACGAAAGGCTCCTTTGACAGGTCGCTCAGAGGCGCTGCGATTTGCACCTCGGCGGGCCTTCCCCTGACCTGCTACTTCATCCCGACCTACGGAACGTGCCCGGGCTTCAGAGGCCTAGCTGAGCGGCTACATGGACTGGGCGCGAAGCGGGTCCGTGCGATGGCGCTGGCTCCGTCGGGCAGGGCGAGGCCGATCTACGGAGAGACCACGCCCTTGCCGGAAGAGCTTCGCCAATTCGAACAAGACTTACTTGCGGTTCGGGATCGCCTGGGGATTCGGGTGGAGGCCGGGTACTGCACGAGACTCAGCATGCCAGGACTAGAGGTCTTGTCGGGCCACGATGAATGCATGTCTGGTCTGAACCGGGTTCACATCAACTCCAAGGGTGATGTGTTTCCTTGCACAGCTGCAAGCGGTGTGAAGGAGCTAAAGCTCGGCAACGTTGTCAGGAACGGCAAGAGCATCGAGGACATC
>DATLAJ010000151.1 GCA_035527515.1 bacterium | reverse complement strand
CAGCTTTGACCTGGAAATCAGTAAGGACTGCCAGTGCTCGGCCCAGCAGAGCGTGGTGGCTGTCCAGCATCTGCCGGGCGGTGTCTGAGGATAGCGGCTCAGCGCCTTCGCTGCGGGCGAGGAGAAGAGCGAAAGTCACAGTCTGGGCGTAGGCATCTGCGAATTGCTCGTCGGAAGCATCGGCGAAAAGAGAGTGTCCCCAATCCCTGGCAATGGCGTGCATCGGAGAATCCGCATTCCGAAGCGCCTCCGTTACATCATCGCGCAGCATTCGGCAGAGCGGGGCCAGCAGTTCGGCAAAGCCCTTCAGGTCGATCTTGCCTCTGCGGTCGGTCGGTATGAACGGCTGCCAGGACAAGAAATCTCGCAGTAGCGGGTCGAGGGCTCGGGCGTTTTCCGCGCTAACGGCCTTGCGGCCATCGCAAGTCACGTCCCCGGATAGGCGCACCAACCTATGGACGAGTTCGCCATTGCGATACAGCGCCCACTCGTTGCCGTCGCAGTAGAGCACGTTTGGGAGAAGTTGGAAACGCTTCCATTGCTCCCGGTTGTGGCCGGTGTAACGTCTTGGATTCGCCCCAATCCCCGGCGCTTTGAGTTCGACGTAACCGGCGAGCAGGCCGTTAAAATGAATGGCATAGTCAGGCTTACCAAGTCGATCGGGAAGCCTCGTCTCACCCTTGCAGACCACGGTCCCACCCAAGGCGCTTCCTGCCTCGGACATGAAGCTCTCAAAGGGCGCGCGCAATTGGTCTTCGGGCTCACCGGGCGTCATCGCTGTCATCTTGGCCTTGACGGCCTCGGCGAATGTCTGAAGGGCTTGGTGGATCGTCATACTCTTGCCTACGTCCTCTCCATTCTCTCGCTACTCTGAGCATATTGAGCACTTTCCGCATCGCTAGGTCAAGCGACTCGGTCGGGCAGGATGCAGACAGGGGCTTTCAAATCGTGAGCCGTTGACATGAGGCGGCCTGCCTGCCTATATTGCCACAGAATTGCGGCTTTGGATGCACAATAATGTGGGCATGAGCCGGCATGTTCAGGTGGGAGATAAGCAAAGTTGGTAACTTATAGGGTCTCGCATGTTGCCCTCGGGCTGGGGCTCATTGTGTTCGCGTGTCTGCACACAGCTCTGGCAGAGCCGCAGGTGCCGAGCACGGCCGCCAGCGTTGCGTCGGCGCAGGTCGCCATAGCCTACACCGGCGAGACGCATGCCATGATCGAGCCGTGTAACTGCCCGGCCGAGCCGCTCGGCGGCGTGGCGAGGCGGGCACACGAGATAGAGGTTCTACGTTCGGAGTTCGGCGACCTGCTGCTGTTGGACGGCGGCGGCTGCTTCGCACATGGGATTTACGACGAGTATGTTCAGGGGGACGAGCTCGACAAGCAGCGGACGTTCGTCGCGCTTAGGGCGATGGCCCTGATGAAATACGACGCGGTGTGCCTCGGCGACGACGAGTTCGCGTTCGGGCAGGGGGCGATCAAGTGGGCGGAGAGTGCGTTGGGTTTGACGTTCGTCTCGTGCAACGTTCAGACCGGGGACGGCAAGCCGTTCGTGACGCCGTTCATCATAAAGAAAGTTGGCGGAAAGAATGTCCTTGTCACCGGCGTGTGCATGCCAGAGGTGGAGTTTGGCGATTACTGGCAACAGTTCGAGGGCTTGAAAGTGCTCGATCCTAAAGAGGCCGTTAGCAAGGTTCTTGCGGAGCAGCGTGGCAAGGTTGACGTCGTGATTGTGCTCTCGCACCTTAACGAGGAGGCCTCGACCAAGCTCGCCCAAGAGGTGCAGGGCATCGACGTCGTCTTCAACTCCGGGCGGCGCACAACGACGAGGCGCTCGTTCGATGTTGGGGAAAGCCACGTTGTCAATTTCGACTATCAGGGTCGGAATCTGCTCCTGACGAGGCTGAGGCCTGGGGCAGCGGATGCCAGTCAGCGCTTTGCAGTCGAGGAGATACCGCTGTCGAAAGAGGTTCCGGACAGTCCCGCGGTTGCTTCGCTGGTCAGTGGTTTCCTCAAGCTAAGGGACGCTGGGACGGTCAGGCCGACCGTGAGGCTGGACCTTTATATGATGAGTTTCTGCCCGTACTCCAAGCCAGCATTCAAGACGTTGTTTGAGCTTAAGACAACCTTCGGGGACGCTGTCGAACCGCACGTTTACTACATAGTTCGGGACGCTGGTGAGGGCGAGTTCGACTCGCTTCACGGCGAGGAAGAGGTCGAGGAGGACATGCGTCAGCTCTGTGTCCTCAAAACGCAGCCGGAGAAGTTCGTGTCCTACGTTGAGTGCGTGAACACATCCGTGGAGGGGACGAGCTGGCAGGAGTGCGCCTCGAGCGTCGGCATTGACACGAAAGCGCTTTCGGAATGCCTCTCGAGCGGCTATCCCGAGCGAGAGCTCAGGAGCATGGCGGCTAGGGACGCAAGGCTCCGCGTGAGCGCCTCGCCAACGCTTTACATAAACAATCAGCGGTTCGGAGACCGCATCGACAAGATGCTCCTCTCACGGAGCGTCTGCACGATTTTAGGGCAGCGTGCTGACGAGGTTGCGGCCTGCAAGAACCTGCCAAAGTGCTTGCACGACTTCGATTGCCCCCGCAAGGAGGGGATGATCGCCCGGTGCGTCAATCCGGCCACCAAGCAGTCGCGGTGTGAATATGACGAGGCGGTGAAGGTGCCCGTCTCTGTGGTTTATGATGCGAACTCGGTTGCGAGCAACGAGGACCAGATAATCAACTCAACGCTGGTGATGATGCCTGGGCTTGAGGTGAATAGGGTCGATGCCTCGACTGACGAGGGCAAGAGGCTCATCGCGACCTACGGCCTTGACTTGCTTCCGGGGTATATCTTTGGGCTTGAGGCGCTGAGGGCGCGCAACTTCGCTCAGCTGAAGTCTGCGTTCGAGAGAGTGAACGACAAGCTGGTGTTCCGGTCTGAGATGTCGGGCGCGAGCGTGGTGCCGAGCAGGCCGTTGATAAAAGGGAAGCTTGACGTATTCATTTCAGCGAACGCGAAGGCGGGCCTTGAGGGGCTTGCGCGCATGATCAAGCTGCGCGACGAGGGAAAGTTACGTCCATTCGAGGTCCATCACATAGTGTATCTGGACAGCAATGGCGTTATCACCGCTCAGACAGGCCTCTCTGAACTGCAAGAGGCGCAGCGGCAAGAGGCGATGCTGATGCAGGACGGAGACAAGTTCGACAAATACATCCTGCTTCGAGCGAAGGAGCCGGAGAACTCCTACTGGGAGGAGCCGATAGTCAAGGCGGGCTTCGAGCCGGCCAAGATCAAGTCGCTCTCGGCGTCAAAGTCGGTCGACTCGAAGCTCGAGGCGGATGCGAGCCTTTGCGAGCAGCTGCGAGTTGGAGGGGCGCTCGTGTTTGTGATAGACAACCGGGAGACTGTTCCAATCGCGAACAGCCAGATGTTGGATGACATTCTCAAGAAGCTGGCGAAACGTCAGGACAAGAGGACGAACAGTAAATGATCATACTTGGGATCACGGCATTCCAGCACGACTCGGCAGCATGTGTGCTCGTCGATGGGAAGCTTAGGGCAGCCGCTGAAGAGGAACGGTTCACGCGCAAGAAGCACGATGGAGGCTTCCCTTATGGAGCGATCAACTACTGCCTCAGTGAGATCGGCGCCTCGATCAATGACGTGGCGTGGGTTGCCTTCTGCATCAATCCGTGGCTGAACCTGCATCGTAAGGTCTTCCACCTGGCGAGGTATTTCCCCAGAACATTGGCCTTCTGCCGAGACCAGGCGGACTACTCCAGCGGAATCCCGTCAATGATGTCAGCAAAACGGTATCTGAAGAGGGTGCCGGGCTACGACCCCAAGCAGGCCCGATTCAAGTTCCAGTTCGTCGAACATCACATCGCCCACGCCTACAGCTGCTTCACAATCTCGCCCTTTGACGACGCGGCGATATTGACTGCGGACGGGATCGGGGAGTGGACGACGACTCTGCTTGCTCGCGGTCGCGGCAATACGATCACGAAGTTCAAAGAGATATACTTCCCGTTCTCGCTCGGAGCCTTCTACACAACGCTTACCACATACCTCGGGTTCAAGCGCAACGCCGATGAATACAAGGTGATGGGCCTTTCGTCCTACGGGAAAACCGATGAGTACTATAACGAGTTCAAACGCGTGATACGGCTCGCTCCCGACGGCGAATACGAAATGGACATGTCATTTTTTAACTACCAGTTTGGCGAGGTCCCCTACTATTCAGAAAAATTTCTTCTGACTTTTGGCGAGGACAGAAAGCCAGGCCAGGAAGTAACCGACCGGCACGCGGAGGTTGCCCGGGGTGGCCAGCGACGTCTCGAGGACGCTCTACTGCACATGGCCAACTACCTGCACAAGATCACGGGCAGCAAGAACATCTGCCTCAACGGAGGCGTTGCGCTCAATTGCGTCGCCAACGGGAGGCTCATCAAGGAGACGCAGTTCGAGGAGACTTATATCCAGCCGGCGGCCTATGACGCCGGTGCTGCCGTGGGCGCAGCGTTCTTCGTTCACAATGGCATTCTCGGCAATCCGCGCGACTTCGTGATGGACAACGCCTTCTGGGGACCCCAGTACACCCACGACCAGGTTGAGGCGTTTCTTAGGCTCGCCAAGGTCCCGTTCCAAGAGGTCAAGGACCCGTCGAAAGAGGCGGCAAAGCTCCTTGCCAACGGGCATATCGTCGGGTGGTTTCAGGGACGTATGGAGTTTGGCCCTCGTGCGCTCGGCAAACGAAGCATTCTGGCCGACCCCCGAGACCCGAACATGAAGGATGTCGTGAACGAGCAAGTAAAGCACCGGGAGTCGTTCAGGCCCTTTGCGCCCTCGATTCTGGCGGAGAGGGTCTCTGAGTACTTCGACTTCTCTTATCCCTCGCCGTTCATGCTGCTTGTTTACAATGTTCTGCCAAAAAAACGGGACGTAATCCCGTCGGTAACTCACGTTGACGGGACTGGCCGCGTGCACACCGTTACCAAGTCGATGGACCCGCTCTACTACAACCTCATCGCCGAGTTTGAGAAGCTAACCGGCGTGCCTGTCGTCCTGAACACGTCGTTCAACATAAAGGAAGAGCCGATAGTGTGCACCCCGAAGGACGCGCTGAGGTGCTTCTACACGACGGGTCTGGACGATCTCGTGATCGACAATTTCGTGCTCAGCAAGACGCCGGGGCAGAGGTGAGGTCAGTGAACCGGGCCGTCAGACTTGTGCGTGGTCAACTGTGGTTGCTTGCAGCTCTCTTCGTGGCGTGCATATTGGGTCTGGCTGGCGCCTCGGTCGGCCTCGCGCAGGAGGAGCCGGAATTCGTCAAGGTGGACTTCGAGGTCCAGGCGACGCCGAGTGTTGTGGCCTTTTTCTCCGGCAACTCATACGGGACGATGACGCGGTCCAGCTGCTTCGACCCTCAATTAGGCGGCTTTGAGAGGCGCCGGACTTTCGTTCTGGAGTGCGTTGAGCCGCGAGGTAATGCGCTACTTCTGGACGTGGGCAATCTTTTCAACTGTAGCGGCACTCGCCAGAAGTTGAAGTCGTGGGCCATGATCGCCGCCCTGAACATAATGGGCTACGACGGACTGGGGCTTGGGGTTAAGGACTTCACGTTCGGGATTCGCCACCTGAAGGCTCTCCAGCGGCAGGCTTGGTTCCCATTCATCTCTGCAAACGTGCTTGATGCTGAGACCCAGGAGCCTGTGTTTCATCCGTTCATGCTCTTTCACACAACTGGGGCGACCGTATGTGTAAGCGCCGTTGTCTCTCAGGACGACGAGGCTCTCATAGTCGATTGGACGAAGGACGATGAGGGCAGCAGGACGGTTGAGGTGGAGCAGCCCGATGAGGCCCTGAAGCGGGTCTTGGCGTCGAGTGCGACCATCGCAAATGTCGTGATAGTCCTCGCACAGATGCCGCTTGACGAGGCGATCGATCTTTCGGAACGTCTGCCTCAAATCGACGTCATCGTCGTCTCCGACCGCGAGAACACGACGGACCTGGTCCACGGCGAGACGATCCTTGTCGCTGCCGGGACGAAGAGCAAGTCGCTGAAGGGGCTAGAGCTCTTCTGCGATGAGACAGGTTGGGCTGACCGATACAATATAGAGTCCTTCCCCATTGTGGAGGCGATCGAGCACTCATCCAGCGTGGTCAATCTACACCAGCGGTTCTTGGCTCGCAGGAAGCGGCTTCAGCCCGAGGACTTGAGGCAACCCACCTTCCTTGTCGATCAATCCATTTACGCAGAGCCCCAAGAGTAACGACAGCCGCAAGGCTGAAGGCGGAAGGCTGAAGTAAGGGATGAGTATGGCTTTAGATTGTAACTAGAGTTCTGCGGTCACCTCGACCGCGTTTCAACGCGGTCATATAGATGGCTCTAATTGCATTAACGCCCGACTTCCAGTCGGGCGGTCTGAGGACGCATCGCCGTCCCTCCTCCTCCCCAGAACCCTCACTTGAAGAGGATATGGAGGAGGATCTCGGCTTGGCCCAAAAGGGAGTACTACAAGCCCCACGGCTGGCACGACTACGGCTTCATCACGCCCGACAAGGCGCAGCCGCTCGGCCTTGCCGAGATAATCCCCGACATGCAGTCCGGAAAGACAATCTACAAGAAGTGGGTGGCGAAGCAGGCGGCGTCCAACTGAAATCGCGAGTAGCTTGAACGCGTCTAGCTTGTCATTGTAAAACCAGTTCGCTCGCAGTAATGTACAATTTAGTATCACGAGCTGCCGGTCGGGCCTGTGGCATCGAGCCAGGCCGCGGGCCGGGGTCGGAGAGTAGGCAGGAAATGATAATAAAAGGGCTTCAAAGAGCAGCCAAGACAGTGGCTGTCATTGTAATGCTTGAGGCTGTCGCTTGCGTCGCTTGCTGGGGACCGTCGGCGCCCACATCGCCGCCAACGCCCCAAGAACAGCTTGCCTCCGTTCCCACGTCCAATATCGCCTTGTCAGATATCTGTGAGAACATGCGCCGGAAAGAGTGGACTTCGGTCCAGCGAGACGAGTATAGGGAGTCTCTAATTGGCAAGAAGGTGGAGTGGAACGGTTACATAGACCGAGTAAGACTTAAGGACGAGGGGCAATGGTATGAAGTTCGTATATCAAACGAGGACATCTATTCCAAACTGCCAGCGTTTGTGGCCCAGAAACGAAGAAGAAAGAGCCGGTATAACGTATCGGTCGTCCTTCGGGTCCCTGAAGAATTCAGGGAGCGCGTCGTGCACGTGACGCAGGGCCAATACGTTTGTTTCGAGGGCATTGTGTCTGAGCTCTCCTCTGGCCGACGGGATCTGAACAGCATATTATTGTCTCCAGGTAGGATCCTTCACTAGGGAAGCAGAAGAAGAGAAGTCAGGGATGAAACCCGCGGGGAAACTGCTTGTCATATCTTGGGTCGTTATTACAGCTGTTTCCTTGGTGAGTTATGCGCTATTTCGGCTCGGCGGGCCTCTTCCCCCAGAAGGTGAGTTTCGCCGGTCTCTGGAGAAGGAACTGAGCAGAATGGGTCTTCAGCACTTTGGGCGTCGAGAAGTTCTAAAGTACTCTAATGGTCGTTTGTGCACCAAGATTGCCATTGCATTTGATTTCTATGACAATCCGGTCCGATTGCACGGGTCCTTCCGGGTTAGGAAAGTGACTAACCAAGCAATGCAAGCCATAATCAAAGTCCTGACTGATCATGGTTGTGACCCGCGGTCTCGAGAAGTGGATATACTCGTGAAGGCACGATTGTGGACGCCACCCTCCCCGACCGGCCGTCGGCAACCGAGGGTTGCAGAAACGGCGCATTATGATTACCGGAATGATCAGGTGACCTTCTCGCATGGGGATTTTCACGCGAGCGAGCGGTGGGAACCAACGTGGGATTGATCGTTCTGTGAAGCCGGCCTTACCTTTCGGAAAGAGGACCACAGAATGGGCTTGAAAGAACGTAGGAAGCTTGAAAAACTACGACTTCAGCGAGGCTCTTCGACCGTTGGGCGTGTGTCTCAGGGAGAAGGTAAGACACCGCCCAGCCGTTGGGGATCCGTATGGGGGCTTATCGTATTGATCTTCTGGATCGGCATGATAGCGC
This sequence comes from bacterium, assembly GCA_035527515.1. NCBI lineage: Bacteria > bacterium. The sequence goes on along the minus strand of DATLAJ010000151.1, from coordinate 625 downwards.
GCAATTGCTCTGATCACCACCCCAAGTCTTACGAATACTCTACAGGAAGCGGAATTACACGCGAGCATTCTGACGGTCCTTCCTGGTGGGCTAGAGTGCTCTGTGTGTTCAACGATCCCAGAGACAACTTGCGAAAGTGGTATGAGAGTTTCTACGGAGGAGACAAGGAAGACTTCACACGCCTAGAGTCGGTAACTTCAGCCTCGACATTACCAGATTTTCGGCGGGGAGTTGAGCACTTCGGGCAGCTCCTGCAAAGAGAGTCTTTGGATCGACAGACCCTCGAAAACATGCTAACACTGTGGCCTCGGTTCAGCCTCACGGAGCTGCGTTATGAGATTACGGGTAAGTCAGGGGATACAGCCTGGGTGCGAGTAACAGGCGATCTGATCGCAGCTACCACTTTGGGCCAGGACAGGATTCACATAGACGATAGCGTACGAATGGTTAAGGAGGACGGGGAATGGCGCTTCCGTTGCTTCGAGAAAAGATTCATGTCCGGTTTCGAGCGACGCCTCGTCGAGGAGATCTTTGGCCCTCATTTTCTCGAATGCCGTTGAATTGACGCAACAGCGTGAGCTAATGTGACCACATAAGAATAAAGAAGACACACGAACGCCTCAGT